>CAILXE010000388.1 GCA_903838095.1 uncultured Chlorobiaceae bacterium | reverse complement strand
CTTTATGTGTTTTATCTTGAAATAACTGTTGATTTTTTTTATTAGGAGTTGCTTTTAATTCTGCCTTAACTTGTATTGCGGAAGTTTATTAATTGTTGCCCTATCTTTATATTTGTTGACCGAAATTGAGTCTATTTATATATTTTTTATTGATTTACCTTTTCTGTGCTTTGTTTTATTTCTTGATATCCTTCTTGAAGAGATGAGGGTATCTCTTTGGTTTTATACTATAAGGGGCTTTAGTTTTTTGTGTTCTCAATGAGGTGATTGTGATTGACTTGTTTCTGTCTGCATGTTTTTTTTGTGATTTTGATTATTGATTAACTAAACTGTCAATCCGCTGCCATAACACTGGATATTTTATTCTCGTAATTAACCTTCTTGCCTATGTCCCGAATACCGACAATTGTCATGATCCTTGTCGTGCTTGTTTTCGGTGTTTTTCTTGGCACCAGGTTTAGTGGAAACAGGGAGGGGAAGCTTGACAATCAGAAAAAACTCATTGAAGCATACAGCTTGATGCAGGACCTTTATGTGGATGAGGTTAATGGAGACAGTCTTCTGAGCGCAGGTATTCAGGGTATGGCTGAGTATCTTGATCCTCATACGGTCTATCTTGGTCCAGAACAAGTCTCTTATTCCCAGGCAGAGTTTGATGGCAATTTTGATGGTATAGGTGTCGAGTTTGATGTTGTTAATGATACGCTTCTTGTTGTTTCGCCCATTTCGGGCGGACCGAGCGCAATGGCAGGAATTTCTTCCGGCGATCGCATCATTGCCATTGATTCGGTTTCAGCAATAGGGATTACGCAACAGGAGGTACTCAGAAAACTCAGAGGAAAGCAGGGCACGAAAGTTAAGCTGAAAGTATTCAGGCCTCTCAGTGGCAAACTGATGAATTTTGTTGTTGCCAGAGGAAAAATTGCTACGTCAAGTATTGATGCTGCGTTTATGCTTGACAAGCGGTCGGGCTATATCCGATTGAGCCGCTTCATTGCAACGACTGCGGATGAGTTTCGTCGTTCACTTGCTCTTCTGAAGAAACAGGGTATGCGTCGGCTTCTTATCGATCTGCGTGGCAATCCTGGCGGCTTTCTTGAACAGGCTGTAGAAGTGGCTGATGAATTTCTTGGTCAGGGCCAGTTAATTGTCTCCATCAAAAGCCACAGGGGAGGTGAGGAGAATGAGAATTTTGTTGCCAAATCGGGAGATGGTTTTGAGCAGGGAGAGGTTATTGTTCTTGTCGATAAGGGAAGTGCCTCGGCTTCAGAAATTCTTGCCGGTGCACTTCAGGACAACAAAAGAGCAGTCGTCGTTGGTGAGCTTTCATTTGGTAAAGGGCTTGTTCAGCGTCAGCTTCCTTTTGCCGATGGTTCGGCTATTCGTCTGACAGTTTCCCGTTACTATACTCCTTCTGGTCGACAAATTCAGAGATTCTATCGTAAGGGGATTGCCGGGCGAGAGCATTATTATAAAGAAGCAATGACAAATATTCTTCCCCAGAAACTCTTTTCAAATCCTGATAGTTTGTTGTATGTGAAAAACAGTGAAATTTCGGTCTATAGAGGCTCGACTCTTCCTCTTCTCCTTTCATCAATTAAAGCTGGTGATAAAGGACATGATAAACTTATGGAACTGAAAGATGCTGGCGGCATTATTCCTGATTTCTGGGTGACAGGTAAAACATACTCTGCTTTTTATCAGGAACTCAGCCAGGCGGGTGTTTTTGATGATATTGCACAGAAGCTTCTTGATAATCCGCACAGCCAGGCGCAGGAATACAGAAGTTCACTGGATCGGTTTCTCGTAGATTATTCTGAAGAAAGTGGTTTTGAAAGGCTTGTCATGAAGTCCTGTCAAGCAAAAAAGATTGCCTTTGATAGGGCAGGTTTTATTCGGGAGAGGAGATATATTGCTCGTGCTGTGAAATCGAAGATAGCGCATCAGCTTTTTGGTGCTGAAGGTCAGATCAAGTTTATTGTGCTGAGCACTGATCCAATTGTCAAGATAGCGACAACGGTACCTGCCAGTCTGCGTTGAGTGGTTTAAAATGGAATTCCAGGATTTTTCGTAATAGTTAAAACCTTGTTATCATGTCGTTATTAACAAAGATTCAAAGCGCATCCTGTACGTTGAGGATGAAAAATGACTGGCTGAAAATATTTACCTGTCCTCTGCCAAGCTCTGATTTTCTCTCTTTTGTTGCTGTTGCGACGATTGATGCGCCTCAACATGCAGTGCTGAGTTTGCTTTATGATGTCGATGTTGCCACTGAGTGGGTCTGGAAAACAAGGGAGATGAGGGTGTTGCAGGAGTTGTCAAATGATGAAGGGCGAATTGTCTATCAGCTTGTCAGTGCTCCCTGGCCTGTTTCTGATCGCGAAATCATAACCCGCTCACAGGGGTATATGAATCCTGAAACATCTGAGATTTTTATTAAACTTGAGTGTGTGCCTGATTTTCTTCCAAAAAACGAAAAGTATGTTCGTGTTCCGGAGCTGGAGGGTGCGTGGAACATTGTTCCTCTTTCAGAGAAGCAGTGCAGGGTGGTTTTTCGTCTGCATATAGAGCCCGGCGGAGAAATTCCTTCATGGCTTGCCAATATTGCCGTTATCGATACTCCTTATCACACCCTGGTCAATTTGCGTGAAATGGTCAAGAAGGAGAAGTATATGATTCCCGTTGACGCTCCTTTCAAACAGTCAGCTATTGATGTTATCCAGCAGTATGACAAATTTATCAGTGAGTGATGTTTTTTATTGCAGCCTCTCAATAATTATATAACGATAGAGAGTATGGATGTCGCATCGATTCTCAATGGGAACTGGGAGTTTCGTGTTGAACATAAGGGGATCAGAATTTATTCTTCAAAAGTAAGCGGTTCTGATATTTATGGCTTTAAGGGAGAAATTGAGTTGCAGGTTTCTTTAAAAAAGCTGATCAGTATCTTTTACGATATGGGGAATTTCAGTCGATGGGTTCATCAGCTTGCGGAAATGGATGTTCTTGAAAAAAATGATGATCCCGAGTATGTTGTGCGCCAGGTCATCAATACTCCCTGGCCCCTGCAACAAAGAGAAGTAATCATGCGCTCCAGACTGATGTCTGCAGGGGACAATGCTCTTGCTATTGTCATGAAAGAAGAGCCTGGATATTTGCCGGTTAATCAAAAATATCATCGGGTTCAACATGCTACAGGAATGTGGATTTTTACACCAGATGGCCATGGGGTAGTGCATCTGACCTTTGTGATGCATCTTGACCCTGGCAAGGATGTTCCTGCTCCTGTCAGTAATGCGGGATTGTTTGAGGTCCCATTCTATACCTTGAATAACTTGAAGGCTCTCATTGTTGACAGGTCATATAACCCTCCTTATCCAGAGGAGATCGATCAGCATCTTTCTATCATTGAAGATGTTCCAGACACGCCTTGAGAAGTTTTTCAGGTCTGACAGGTACTGCGCCGACCTCCTGACAGACGGTTCCTGCGCCAAGATTTGCGATCGTTGCATTGGTCACAATATCAAGACCTACGGCAGCGCCGAGTGCCAATATTCCGATGACGGTATCACCGGCCCCGGAAACGTCAGCAACTTCGAATGATGTTGCCCCAATATGGGTGAAGGTGTCATTATAAATGGTCATCCCTTTGTCGCTTCTTGTCACAATAATTGTTTCAGCCTCAAGTTTTTCTTTCAGCAGAATACATGCTTCTTCAACCTCACGGTCATTGTTGTGCAGGACAATTCCCAGTGATGCCGCCATTTCGGAAAGGTTCGGTTTGAACAGGGTGCACTTCTTGTATGAAAAAAAGTTCCGGAGTTTTGGGTCAACAAGAACCGGGATATTGAAGCGATTTGCTGATGCGATAATGCGCTGAATGAGTTGAGCGCTGAGAAGCCCTTTATTGTAGTCTTCAAGCACAATGGCATCAATTGAATCGACAATAGTTTCAAAAGAGTCTAAAATCGCTTGCTCAATGTCACTATTAATCTCAGCTCTGCTTTCAAAATCTACTCTCGTGATATGATGATTTTGTGAAAGAACTCTTGTCTTGCATGTTGTGGGTCTCGAAGGATCACAGATCAGCCCTTCGGTTGCTAATCCGCGACTGTGGAACAGGTCAAGAAGTATCTCCCGATTGTTATCGGCTCCGGTCGTTCCGATGAGAATGGTTTCAGCGCCGAGCGACAGGGTATTGAGTGCAACATTTGCGGCACCTCCCAGCCGGTGATCTTCATGGGTGACATCAACAACCGGTACCGGATATTCTGGAGAAATGCGCGAGACATGTCCAAAAATATATTTGTCAAGCATAATATCGCCTATAACAACAATCCGCTTGCTGCGAAAAGAGTTCAGAATGGTTTCTATGGAGCTGAAAGTCATAATTGCCTTTTTTATGGAGACGGATGTTTAGCCATTAAATAAAAAAATATCAATAAAAATCATTGTCAGCAATGAAGATATGATGGTATCATTTTATTTTTTGGTATTTTTTGTTATAATTAAAGCTAAGCATTTTTAAGCT
>CAILXE010000387.1 GCA_903838095.1 uncultured Chlorobiaceae bacterium | reverse complement strand
TGCTTTATGATTATTTCAAGCAGCTTTTTGCCCAGGTGACCAATCCGCCAATCGATTCACTCCGTGAGGAGCTGATAACCTCCACAACGGTTATGCTTGGCACAGAGGGAGAGTTGCTTGAACCCTCAGAAATGAACTGCCGACGTATTCGACTCCCTCATCCGGTTCTGACAAACCAGGCGCTTGAAAAGATTCGCGGCATTGACAAACCCGGTTTCAGGGCTGTGACTTTTCCGATATTTTATGCGGTGGCACAAGGTGGCAAGGGTATTGAAACCGCCATGCACGACCTTTATCGTCATTCAGAACAGGCGGCAAGCAAAGGTGTCAATATTATTATTCTCTCTGACAAGGGAGAGCTGGAACAGGATCGCGCTCCTATTCCGGCACTGCTCGCCGTGTCCGGTTTGCACAATTTTCTTATCAATGCCGGAATCAGGACAAAGATTGGTCTTGTGCTTGAATCCGCAGAGCCAAGAACGGTGCACCATTTTGCGATGCTTATCAGTTACGGCGCTGGTGCAATTAATCCCTATATGGCGTTTGAAACCATTCGTTCGCTGGTTTCATCAGGCCGTATAAAACTGGATGAAAAAATTGCTGTCAAGAACTATGTCAAGGCCGCAGTCAAGGGTGTTGTAAAGACCATGGCAAAAATGGGTATTTCCACTATTCAGAGCTACCGTGGAGCCCAGATTTTTGAGGCAGTTGGCCTTAATACCCAGCTTGTCGATGCCTATTTCACCCGTACCCCGACACGTATTGAAGGTATCGGGCTGGATGTTGTTGCCGAAGAGGTACGCAGGCGTCACGAAACAGTTTTTCCACCAACTGGCAACAAGGTTGACCGTGGTCTCGATGCAGGCGGAGAGCGCAAATGGCGCCATAGTGGCGAATATCATCTGTTCAGCCCGGAAGCGATCCATGTTTTGCAGCATTCTTGCAGAACCGGCAATTATGATCTCTTTAAAAAATACGAGAACCTCATCGACGACCAGAGCCAGCATCTCTGCACGATTCGTGGTTTGATGGATATCAGGTTCAGCGATCATGCTGTGCCGATTGAGGAGGTTGAGCCTGTTGAGGCCATCCTGACACGATTCAAGACCGGCGCCATGTCCTACGGCTCCATAAGCCAGGAGGCTCATGAAACTCTTGCTATTGCCATGAACAGGCTTGGCGGCAGAAGCAATACCGGTGAAGGTGGTGAAGACCCTGAGCGCTTTCATAAAGATGCCAACGGTGATTCAAGAATGTCGGCCATCAAGCAGGTTGCGTCAGGACGATTTGGAGTTACCAGCGAATATCTGGCCAGTGCCAACGAAATACAGATCAAGATGGCACAGGGAGCAAAACCCGGTGAAGGCGGGCAGCTTCCTGGTTCCAAAGTTTATCCATGGGTTGCAAAAGTGCGTCATTCAACGCCTGGCGTCGGTCTTATTTCGCCTCCGCCCCATCATGACATCTATTCCATTGAGGATCTGGCGCAGCTTATCCATGATCTGAAGAATGCAAATTCCAGTGCACGCATCAACGTCAAACTGGTTTCTACCGTTGGAGTGGGGACGATCGCTGCCGGTGTTGCTAAAGCCCATGCCGATGTTGTGCTGATCAGTGGCCATGATGGAGGAACCGGCGCGTCGCCTGTTTCAAGTATCATGCACGCAGGTATGCCCTGGGAACTTGGTTTGGCGGAAGCCCACCAGACACTCGTCCTGAACAACCTGCGCAGCCGTATCGTCGTTGAGGCAGATGGACAGTTAAAAACGGCCAGGGATATTGTTATTGCTGCCATGCTTGGCGCGGAAGAGTTCGGTTTTGCCACAACAACCCTTGTGGTGATGGGATGTATCATGATGCGCTGCTGCCAGGACGATTCCTGTCCGGTCGGAGTTGCAACACAGAACCCCGAACTGCGCAAGAATTTCAGGGGCAAGCCGGAGCATGTCGAAAACTTTATGCGTTTTCTTGCAGAGGGCGTTCGTGAGTATATGTCGCGTCTTGGCGTTCGTAACCTGAATGAGCTTGTCGGACGGACTGAATTGCTCAGTATGAAGAAATCTGTCAGTCACTGGAAAGCACAGGGAATCGATCTTTCCAAGATTCTCCACCAGGCAGAGGTTGGTGAGAATGAAACACGTTATTGTACGATCAAGCAGGAGCATGGTCTTGAGGACAGTCTTGACCGTACGACACTTCTCTCTCTCTGCAAACCGGCCATTCTGAACAAGGAAAAAGTTGTCATCACTCTGCCCATCAGAAATACCAACAGGGTCGTCGGCACCATTGTCGGTTATGAGGTCACGAAGGCGCATGGCTCCAAAGGATTGCCGGACAATACGATACACCTGAAATTTATTGGTTCCGCCGGCCAGAGTTTTGGTGCCTTTATTCCAAAAGGGATGACGCTCGAACTTGAAGGTGATGCCAATGACTACGTCGGCAAGGGACTTTCCGGCGGTCGGGTGATTGTCTACCAGTCGAAAGGTTCCTCGTTTGTGCCGGAAGAGAATATCATTATCGGTAACGTCGGGTTTTATGGAGCGACCTCCGGAGAGGCCTTTATCAGGGGAATGGCGGGTGAGCGTTTCTGTGTTCGTAACAGCGGCCTCCGTGCCGTTGTTGAGGCAATTGGCGATCATGGTTGCGAATACATGACAGGCGGGGTAGTCATCATTCTCGGCAAAACAGGCAGAAACTTTGCGGCAGGCATGTCGGGCGGGGTGGCTTATGTGTATGATGCTGATGGAGCGTTGTCCACCAACTGCAACCACGAGATGGTGGGGCTCTCTGCTCCTGATGATCCGATGGAGTTGGCAGAGCTTCAGTCCATGATTGAGCGGCATGTCGAATATACCGGAAGCGATCTCGGACAATCTATTCTTGATGACTGGTCCGCTTTGCGCAGCCGATTTGTCAAAGTTCTGCCGCACGATTACCGTCGTGCTCTTGAGGCAATGAAAGAGGTTGAAGCCGCAGGCCTCAGTGGAGATGAAGCTGTTATGGCGGCATTTCATAAAAATATTCACGACCCGTCACGAGTTTCAGGGAATTGATACCGGAAAAGATTAAATCATTGATATGGGCAAAGTTAAGGGTTTCATGGAGTATCAGAGAGCATTGCCTGCAGACAGGGAGCCTCTTGAGAGAATAAAAGACTGGCAGGAGTTTCATAAGGAGATGGATGCCGGGGATCTGCAAAAGCAAGGTGCCCGTTGCATGGATTGCGGGACACC
>CAILXE010000386.1 GCA_903838095.1 uncultured Chlorobiaceae bacterium | reverse complement strand
GGAGAGTCGCCCGCGCCATTGACCAGCAGTGCCCGGCAGTCGCCGAGGGTTGCGGCCAAAGCTTCCCAACGCTCTTTCCCGCCGCCCGCAGGTGGCGCAGTTCTTGAGCCAATCAGGATGCACTCTCCGGAATCATCCATGCTGTAAATCAGAAAACGGTCAGCTTCACCGAGATGCTGGTTGATCAGTACCCCTTCAATACTGCTTACGGCAATATATGGACGGCACTCTTCGGGGTTTTTGGGCATATTCGCAGCTTCTGCAAGTTTCTGCATCATCTCCTCAGTGTTGATTTCGCCGATAATACCGACTGCATCAGCCCGACACCGTGCGCAGTGTTTCATTTGTGGCAGAAATGCACTGGTCGCCTGCTGGATTTCAGTGACCATCTCTACAGAAGGCTCATCAATATTTTCAAAAACCGTCTCTTTGGTGTTGTAGTAGGGGAGACAGTTCAGGATATCGGCCCCAAGTTCAGCCACTTTTGCTGCGACGGCGATGACGTGGGCGTCGTTTACTCCGGGAATGATAATCGAGTTCACTTTTGCTGTGACGCCAACCTCTTTCAGCCGTTTCAGCGACTCAAGCTGGTTCTTGATCAGCACTTTTGCAGCATCGACACCCCGATACATTTTTTTGTTGTAACGAACCCAAGCGTAAATCTCTGCACCAATTTCCGGATCAATCGCGTTGATGGTGATGGTGACATGGCTTACTTGCAACTGGGCCAGCTCATCAATATAAGGAAGCAGCTCAAGTCCGTTGGTTGCCACGCAAAGCAGCATCTCCGGATATTTTGCTCGTACCAGCCGGAGCGTCTCCATAGTTTCATCCGGGTTGGCGAAGGGATCTCCAGGACCTGCAATGCCTACCACCGCAATGTTCGGAGAGAGTATCATCGCCTGGTCGAGATAATACAATGCCTGCTTCGGTGACAGCACCTTGCTGGTGACGCCGGGCCTGTTCTCGTTCATGCAGTCAAATTTTCGGCTGCAATAGTTGCACTGGATATTGCATTTCGGCGCAACAGGGAGGTGAATACGTCCGAACTTGTGTCGGGACGAATCGTTGAAACAGGGGTGGTTTGCTATTTTCAGTGTCATAATATACTCCCTTACATATAAGTGTAGCCTATTGATGAAGCATTCTGCCGTTGTTCGATAACGGTGTTGACGATCCGGTCAAAGAGTTCCTGGGTACCGCGATATCCAAGGTGGTGCATCCTCTGACCACCGAACCGGTCGTGAATCGGGAACCCAAGTCTGAGCAGCGGTATATCGTTTTTTCTTGACATGGTATAGCCTTTGCTGTTGCCGATCAGAAAATCGGGCTTCAGCACTTTTGCCTCATCTTCGATATCAACAAAGTCAACCCCCTCACGCACCGTGATGCCGAGTTCATCCATGTCGGGAACCAGCTCCTCAATTCGTTTTTTCAGGAGGCCACTCTTTCCACCCGAGGCGCAGAGTACAGGCACCATGCCGATCTCTCGCAGAAAAGCGGTCATGCCAATAACCAGATCCTCTTCTCCATAGATGATCACTCTCTTTTCAAAAACATATTTATGTCCATCCGCATAGGCATCAACAAGCCGGCGGCGTTCATCATCATATTTTTCGGCTCGTTTTTTTCCAGTAAGTGTTTCGAGCAGATCGAAAAATCGGTCACTTCCATTGATGCCAATGGGCAGCGGGAGATGGTATGCCGGTATGCCAAACATGATATCAAGGTATTCTGCCGCCGATTTCGATGCTTCAATGGTTGATCCGAACTCAATGCTTGCTTTTGCGTTGCCTGCTGATACAATAGTACTGGCCGGTGTTCCTCCAGGAGGAATGCGGTGGTATTCGCCCCATGGGCCGCCATCCATTGTCTGTGAATAGTCGGGCAGCAGCATGTAGGGCACTCCGAAATCCCCGAGAATCTCTTTCAGATAACGCAAGTCAGCAGGTGAGACCATGTTTGGAAACAAGTTGATCATCTCCTTGCGGCTCTCTTTTTCAGCCAGCGCTTTTACTGAAGCATGAACAGCGGCATGAAAGCCGTCGATATGGCTGCCTTGATAGCTTGGTGTTGACGCATGGATCAAGATCGGCATGGGTGAGCCGTTTTTGAACTCTTTTTTATACTCCCGCAGGATCATTGGCACATCATCTCCAATCGTTTCGCTGAGGCAGGTGGTCGCCACCCCGATAACATCGGGTTTGTACTGGTCGCTGACGTTTTTAAGCCCGATTTTCAGGTTATGGCTGCCGCCGAAAACGGCGCTCTCTTCATGAAAGTTTGAGGAGGCGATATCAATCGGTTCTTTATAATGACTTATCAAATAACGTCTTATATAGGTTGCACATCCCTGTGAACCGTGCAGGAATGGAACGCAGTTTTCTATTCCCCGAAAGGCAAGGCAAGCGCCAAGTGGGTTGCAGAGCTTGCAGGCGTTCTGGGTTGCTGTTTTAGCGTGTTCGTGTTTCATAGCGATCCTCCTTTTCTTGGCGCAAACTGCCATACGGGGCTCATCACCGATTGATAGACCTCCAGTGCAAAATTGTACATGCCGACAAATCCTGCGAGAGGTATTTTCCTCTCATGGTTGTGGTCACAAAATCCAATGCCAAGCTTGAAGGCGATTGGTCGTTCCTTGACACCGCCGATAAGCAGGTCGGCTCCTTTTTCAAGGATAAATTTCGAGAGCTCGACCGGGTTTGAATCATCCACAATCACGGTTCCCTCATCGCACATCTCTTTGAGTCTTGCATAATCGTCCTGGTTGCCGGTCTGTGAACCGGCCAGTACGACTGACATTCCGATTGAGCGAAGCGCTTTGATGAGCGAAAAGGTTTTGAATGCGCCACCAACGTAGATAGCGGCCTTCTTGCCTGTCAGCGCCTTTTTAAACTTCTGGAGCGAAGGGTAGAGTGTTTTTACCTCTTCACTGACAATACGCTTTGCTGCTTCCATGATATCTGGCCGGTCAGGAAATTTGACGGCCACATCGTAGAGCGATTTCGACATATCTTCAATTCCGAAATAAGAGACGCGGATGTAGGGAATCCCGTATTTCTCCTCCATCTCTTTGGCAAGCCAGGTCATTGATCCTGAACACTGCACAACATTGAGTGTTGCACCATGAGCGCGTCGGACAGCGTCGATACGTCCGTCACCGGTCAGTGTCGCGACCACCTCAATGCCCATTTTTTCATAGTATTCTCTTATAATCCACGCTTCACCGGCAAGGTTGAATTCACCGAGAATGTTGATGCTGTATTTGCTTATATCTTCAGTTGATCCCGTACCGATCAGCTTCATCAGTGCATGGCAGGCGGCTTTGTAGCCATCTTTTTTTGTCCCCTTGAATCCTTCTGAGTGGACTGGAAGCACCGGAATGCCTGTTTCCCGCGCCACTTTTTTGCAGACTGCCTCAATATCGTCGCCGATAAGGCCGACAATACAGGTCGAGTAGATAAAGGCGGCTTTTGGTTTGTATTGCTCGATCAGTTCAATCAGTGACTTGTAGAGCTTTTTTTCGCCACCGTAAATTACATCCATCTCCTGCAGGTCGGTTGAAAAGCTCAAACGGTGCAGTTCAGGTCCCGATGAGACAGCTCCGCGAATATCCCATGTATATGCAGCACAGCCGATAGGGCCATGAACCAGATGAATGGCATCTGCAACAGGATAGAGAACCACGCGGGAGCCGCAGAAGACGCAGGCGCGCTGGCTCACCGATCCCGAAAGGCTGGATGTGTCACAAGCGATATCTGGCTGTGTCGTCCCTATTCTCTTTTCAAAGATCTGTTTTTGTCTTCCCTCAAGAATCCCGATCTGTTCCATAGCCGTTCCCTTAAAATATTGTTGTGGGATGTGTTACCCTTTCCCGGGGTTTGCACCCTGTTTTCTCTGGGTTGCTACCCTGTGCTCCCAATGTGCCGCTCCTACGGGGCTGAAAATGTTGCCTAAGCCCCGTAGTTTTGGCTTTTTCCTCACATTACCAGTTCAAACTTCTCCTCAAGCGCATCACGATCCTGGCGATCCATGATGGCATTCAGAATCTTTTCCAGTAGTCTCAGGCTGCCGTTGTACCCGACATTCGGGAAGTAGCTGTGGCCGATTCTGTCAAGGAT
>CAILXE010000385.1 GCA_903838095.1 uncultured Chlorobiaceae bacterium | reverse complement strand
GCCATTCAGTAAATACATGTTACAGGCAATTGAAAAAATTGCCCCCTTGGACATTAAAACAATTTGCCCTGGTCACGGTCCGATACTGAGATCACAATGGAAAAAATATGTTGACCTGTCATTTCAGTATGCGACAACAGCAATTGCTCTTCCAAATGAGAAGAATATCCTTATTGCCTATGTTTCAGCATACGAAAATACCGCATTGATGGCAGAAAAAATTGCTGAAGGGTTGCAAATGTCTTGTGATTTCCAGATTGATATCTGTGACATCGAGAGTACCAGTGTTGCAGATCTTGAGGAAAAGATTGCACATTGTACAGGAATAATCGTAGGATCTCCGACAATCAACCAGAATATACTTCCTCAGATTTACCAGATTTTCGCAACCATCAACCCGATAAGGGATAAAGGCAAGCTGGCGGGAGCGTTCGGTTCATACGGATGGAGCGGTGAGGCAGTAAAGATGATCGACACAAATTTCACAATGCTCAAGCTCAAGGTTTTTGAACAGAACATGATGGTAAAATTCAAGCCGCACGAACCGGAATTTGAAAAATGTATCACCTTCGGCAAGGCTTATGCTGAAAAAATGATAGAGATGTACCAACTCAGTTGCTCTCTCTAAAAGCGAGACAAGTTGGGAACATCGTCACTCTTTTATTATCGGAAAATAATTTCTCTGACTAATTGCTGGTGAAGATTTGCATTTAATTTAGTGATGATATCCTGCCTGCGGAAATTCAACTCCATTCTCCAGGCAGGATTTTTTACTCTGATAAATAATTGCCCATCGGAAAACCGTTCAAGCGTTGTTGCCTCAGCAATAGCGTCGCCAACAACACTGCTCCAGATCTGCAATGTCCTGAACTGTTGCAAAGCCTCTTCAAGACCTAAAATATGGCACATATCCTCCACAACTGACGATATCTTTCTTGGATCCTTCATTCTCGACATAACTACCTCTGTTTCAGATGATGGAGCGATTCAACAGGAATGGCCGTTACAGCTTCATTACCCCTTTTCTCGGCAGAAGTAATAATTGTCTGGCCACATGACTCAAGAATGGTAAAAATGTCGCCTATCCTTGAAGCATCAAGCTCACTGAAAATATCGTCCAGAAGACAAACTGGTTTTTCGCCGAGAGTATCATAAAAGAACCGGTGCTGTGCAAGCTTGAGACTGATAAGAAAAGTACGAAGTTGGCCCTGGGATGCATATTTTTTGATCTCCCTGTTATTGAGCAGAAAAAGAAGATCATCACGGTGAGGACCACTCAATGTCTGGGCACGAAAGACCTCCTGCCTCTCTGTCTGCTCATACCTGGAAAGAAAAAGTTCATACAGCACATCCTGTGAGATATCAGGCGTGATTTTTCCAACAGAGGTATGATAGATAATGTCAGGGTACTCCTGAACGGATAACTGTTCATACACTGCTTTAAAACATGCAAAAAAAAGTGAAAGAAAATGAACCCTTTTACACACAATTGCGGCAGAAAGACGTGAAATATTTTCCGTCCACAATGACAACATCTCTTTATGAACCGTATGGTGATCATGCAACTGAACCAGAATGGCATTACGCTGATTGAGAACTCTTCGGTAAGCAAGGAGTTCTTCGAGATATCGTCTGTTTATCTGGCTGATGGCAGTATCAATAAAGCGTCTTCTTTCTGAAGGAGCACCATTCACAATAACCATTTCAGAAGGAGAAAAAGTAATGCAGGGGATTTGTCCAATATGAGTGGAAAAAGGTTTTATCTCACCATTATTGACAGTAATCTGTTTCTCTTTCTCCTTGGTATAAATGACTTTAACGTTTATTGGAGCATCAGTATCACTGATAAAATTGCTGTCAAGTAAAAAAAAATCAGATAAAAAAGAGAGACAATCTCTGTCAGATGCGCTTATAAACCCTCTCGTTAAAGCGCAATAATGAATTCCCTCCAGAAGAGAGGTCTTGCCTGATCCATTTTCACCGTAGACAAGTGTTATACCCTCAGCAGGCTCGAAAGTGAGAAACCGGTGATTCCTGAAATTTTCGTAATATATACGCTTGAGTCGCAATAATTATACCTTTATCATCAATTATTAATGCGTACAGGCATCACAAGAACTATTAATTTATCATCCTCTATATCCTTGTGAGGTTTAAAAATAACAGCAGTTGTTGGACTCTTTAGCTCAATACAGATCTCATTATCATCAAGATGTGCAAGAGCGGCTTCAATAAATTTCGAATT
>CAILXE010000384.1 GCA_903838095.1 uncultured Chlorobiaceae bacterium | reverse complement strand
CTGTAAAGGGCTATGATTGGTGTGTCAGAACATGCGGCAATATGAACAAGCGAAGTGTCGGGGGTAATGAGAAGCCGGAGCTTTTTGACAATTTCACCAACCTCATAGATGTTGCTTGTTGAGGGAGATTTCAGGATGTTCGGGTGCGACTGCTCAAGGTTTCTTTTTTCTTCGAGATCCTGGGGCGCCGATAAAATAATAAACGTTTCCTCAGGAAAATTCTGTATCAATTCTGACCATTGTTCATGTGTGCGGTGTCCTCCGATATGGCCCGCACTGATATTGATGCCCAAGTGCCGGCCATGCGGAAGAGAATCCAGAAATTGTCTTATATCGGCGGAGACAGGCATCTGAGGCAGGTATGGTTTGCATGGAATCAACGCCTTTGAACTGAGGACATTCAGGAGCGAAAGGTTTTTTACAGATTCATGAGTATCAGTGGCGAGCCTGATAAGGTGGTCGTAAAGTCCTTCGTGATGGGGGCTGTAGTGACTTATTTTGTGGCGGGCATGGATAAGCACGGACTGCACGAGAAAATGGATGGATGGGTGATCTTTGGGGTTGAAAAGCAGGTCAAATCTTTTTGAAAGAAGTCCATTATAATATCGCCTCAAGTTCTTTTTTGCATGGTACACTGCGGTAATATTCGTGTCGGCGCTGAAAAAATTGAAAATGATCTGATTGAAAGCGACGATGTAGATTGAAAGCTCCGGGTACTCCCTTCTGAGTGTCCCGATAAGCGGGGTTAGCAAAATACAGTCTCCATAGCATTCCCGGGCAAGAATCACGATGCTTTCCGGAGCTTTCTGAGGGAGCGGCTGTGTTGTTCTCCGTTTCGCGATGATCCGGAGAATGTTGGCAAAATGCTTGCGCAATAGCCAGCTATCCTTGTTCTGTCGCTTCATTTTACGTTATTGGGAGTTTCAGGTTTTGTTATTTCTGCAATGAGCAACTCGTACCTGGTAACGACGTTTTGCAGTGAGAATTTTTCTTCTACAATTTTTCTGGCTGCTCGTCCGGCTTGATGATAATCAGACTGTAACAATCGTATGACACCCTCAGCCAGCTCATTGCTGTTATCAGGCGGCACAAGAGCGCCTGAGCTGTTATTGACGATCACATCAGCCAATCCGCTACCTGTTGTCGCGACAACAGGTACGCATGAAGCCATGGATTCCAGAGCGCTCATTGACATGCCTTCTTTTGGCGAAGGCATTATTGTAATGTCCACAGTGGAGAGTATTTCAGGTATGTCCTGTCTGAATCCGGTGAATCGAACTCTCTCTGATATCCTGAGTTGTTTTGTTAACGCCTTGAGTTTGTTTTCTATACATCCAGTTCCAACAATAAGAAAATCAATGGCGTTAATTTTTTCAGCTATTTTTGGAATGGCATTGATAAAGCATTCCAGCCCTTTATTTTCGTCAAGCCGGCTTATGACAGCCGCAACATATCGGTCTCGTTTGATACGGTGTTGTTCTGTTGTTCTTTGTTTGAACTGCATGAGATCGATCCCGTCATAAATCACAGTGATTTTATCATTCTGAAGAGAAAAATCTTCAATAAGTTCCCGTTTGATTTTATCTGAAATCGCAATGATTCTGTCGGCCAGCTTATCGTAAAGAATGCGGTTAATCAGTTTTTTTATCCCGTTTTTTCTGTAAGGAACATTGCGGGTCAAAATAACTTTCCGTGCGCTCAGTTTTGCGGCTACTGATGCGACCCAATAAAATTTCGGCGAGCAGATTTCAATAACGTCAATATTGTTTTTCCGGAGAAGACGTATGAGTTTTGGAACTATAAAAAAGTTTAAATCAGATTTTGGATTTATCGTATGAACCTGAATGTTTATTTCTGGAAGTCGACGCGCAAGACCACTGCCGGGTAAACAGCAGATGGTGACGTCATGACCACGTTTTTTAAGCTCGTTGCTGTATAAGAATATTCTGTTTGCTCCACCGGACCAGTGTGGTGAGG
>CAILXE010000383.1 GCA_903838095.1 uncultured Chlorobiaceae bacterium | reverse complement strand
CAAAAACAGTTAGAAAACTTTAACAAAGTAACAAATTATTTTATGCTCTTTTTCTCTATGGTTACAAAGTGTTCCACCGACTCCATCATTCATATTGGAAATCGATCTTTCAGAACGGTTATGATTTGGTGGTGGATATCGCTGACTGGGTCCATCGCGTTGAGAACGACAAGGCGATGGCTGTTTTGTTTTATTATTTCCCTGTATCCTTGCTGTACCTTTCGATAAAATTCGATGCCAGAACGTTCCATTCGGTCGAGCTCCTCATCCTCAAATGCAAGCGGAATAGAGGTCTTCGCAAATTTTCTTTTCATCGCCTCTATCGGGTCAATATCAAGATAAAAGGTAATATCCGGAATTATGCCGCAGGTCGAAAGAGAGATAATTGACTTGAGTAACTCAAGGTCGATTCCTCTCCCATAACCTTGATAGGCGGTTGTAGAATCAAAAAATCTATCCAGAATCACCGTTTTTCCTGCTCCAAGGGCGGGAACGATAACATCCTGAACCAGCTCTGCCCTGCTTGCTGAAAAAAGGAGCAGTTCACCAACAGGACTGATCTTATGAGAGTTGTCGAGAAGGATCGTGCGAATTTTTTCTGCAGAAGCAGTGCCACCAGGTTCCCTCAGGGTTATAACATCCATACCCTGATTGGTCATGAAGTTGACAAGCTGTATGATCTGGGTAGATTTTCCTGCGCCGTCAATTCCTTCAAACGTAATCAGCATTCATTCAATATTGGAACAGGTTCCGGAAAAGATACAAACTGCGACAGATCAGTGCGGTTGCCCAGTCGGTCGTATCAGGATATCATTGACATCAACGTGAGGCGGTTGACTGACAGCAAACATGACAGCTCGCGCAATATCATCTGGAAGCAGTTCTGTTGACGCCGGTTTCTGCAGTTGATCCCAGAATGGAGTGTCAACAATACCAGGCTCAATCAGTGTAACCCGGATTCCGGTTCCCACCATTTCGTTCCGGATCGCCTGTGCCATTCCGGTTACGGCCCATTTTGTTGCTGAGTAAAGATTTCGGATTGAAGTAATCCGCCCAACAACAGAACCTGTAACCAGAAAATGCCCTCCGTTTTTTACCAGTTCAGGCAACGTAAGTCGAGCTGTTACCGCTGCCCCGAACACATTGACCATGACCATTTCTCGCCATTCGTCAGGTTTATCTTTTCCACCGTAAAATGTTGAGCCTTTCGAAAATCCAGCATTGGCAAAGACGACATCAATTTTTCCGAAATGGTTCAGCGTTTTCTCCACCATCTCTTGTTGCGATTGCCACTCAGCAACATTACATGTTACGGCAAGTGCGTTGTCATGACCAAATGAAGCGACTAATTTTTCAAGCTTCTGGGTTGATCGTGCAGCAAGGGCAACCTTGAACCCCGACTCAATTGCACGCTTTGCTGTTGCTTCTCCAATTCCTGTTGACGCTCCCGTAATAAGAAATACCTTCTTCGTCATGTTGTTGTTGGTTATGGTTCTAATGCATTGAGTGCGCTATGCTTACGCCCATAGAAGACATAGATAACCAACCCTATAAAGAGCCATCCAAAAAGCCGGATCCAGTTTTCAACAGGTAGTGAAAACATCAGCATGAGACAGGTAAGGATACCGGCAATCGGCACAAAAGGCACCAGTGGCGCTCTGAAAGGACGATTGGCGTCAGGGTGCGTTTTTCTCATGATAAGAACCGCTCCACAAACCACAACAAAGGCAAAAAGCGTTCCGATATTAACAAGTTCTGCCAGAAGACGCAAAGGGAGCATTCCACCAAGAACAGCAACAAAGATGCCCGTCAGAATAGTTGATTTCCAGGGAGTTCTGAACTTTTCATGAATTGCTCCAAAAAAAGATTTCGGCAACAGACCATCACGTGCCATGGCAAGAAAAACCCTCGGTTGGCTCAGCATCATGACCAGCAAGACAGATGTGATACCCGTAATCGCCCCAAGCGAAATTACCAACTGTGCCCAGCCAATCCCAACCTGCATGAACGCATTGGAGACAGGAGCATCAATATTGATCTTGTCGTAGGGGACCATCCCAGTGATAACGGCTGCGACAGCAATGTAGAGAATGGTGCATACCACCAGAGAACTGATAAGGGCAATCGGGATATCTCGCTGGGGATTTTTTGCCTCTTCAGCATGAGTGGAAATAGAATCAAAACCGATATAGGCAAAGAAAATCATTGCAGCACCGGCAAGTACTCCAACGGGCGCACCACCAGCACCAGGTTGTCCGAGAACAGTGTGGCCAAAAATACTAAAACCTGAAAATCCAAAAGGAGCAAAAGGGATCCAATTCTCAGGTTTGACATACATAGCGCCAAGCACAATGACCAGCAGCACAATAGCAACCTTGACAATCACCATACCAGCATTAAAGTTCGCACTCTCCTTGATGCCCTTGACAAGCACCACAGTAACAGCAAACGTGATAAGAATCGCTGGAAGATCAAACCATGAGCCTGTAGCACTTAACATCCCACTTACAGGATCAAAGTCAACTGGAGCATTTGCAAAAAGAGCAGGAACCCCGAGCCCGAAAATGCCTATTAAATCCTGAAAATATTTTGACCAACCATGTGCAACCGTCGCCGAAGCTACACCATACTCAAGAATCAGGTCCCAGCCAATAATCCATGCCATCAACTCACCCAAGGTGGCATAAGCATAGGTATAAGCTGAACCGGCAACTGGCACCATGGAAGCAAACTCAGCATAACAAAGCGCAGCAAAAATACAGGCCATACCGGCAACAGCAAAAGAAAGTGTTACAGCCGGACCAGCCTTATCATGCGCAGCCACTCCGATAAGGACAAAAATTCCCGTTCCTATAATAGCACCAACACCAAGACTGGTCAGTGCGACAGGTCCAAGAACCCTGTTCAAACGATGTTCACTATTGATCTCTTTCAAGAGAAGCGAGAGCGGTTTTTTCCGAAAGCTTTTCTTCATGCTACTAATCCCTGAGGTTCATGATGGAAAGAAAATAGAGCAACTCCTTAATTGCCTGAACAGCCTCCACGCCACTCATTCCAGGAAACAATCCAAAAACCGGACAAGTTCCAGGCATAAAGTTCTCTGAGTTATATTTTTTCTCAACCAAAAAGAATTTAGAAAAAATCCGCAAATAGCCTGTCAAGAAAGGAGCGGTATTGATGGATATAAATGCCTGGCTGATTTGGCGGGAAATTTGATAACTGTAACATTATGCCTTATTTTCCGCTGTTTATTTTGCCAAGTAGATAATATCCCTGCCAGTCAATTTCCAGGGAAATGAGATGAAGGAGTTCCGTCTTGAAATTCTGAACTATTAACTTCTGTGAAGAAACGAGTTTTTGTTGTTGGAGCTACCGGATATATCGGGAAATTTGTTGTCCGTGAACTGGTTGCCAGAGGATATGATGTCGTGAGTTTTGCTCGTGAACGTTCGGGTGTTGGCTCATCGACCACAAGTGATCAAGTTCGTAATCAGTTGAAAAGCTCTGATGTACGGTTTGGTGATGTGAGAAGTATAGAGTCCATTTTGCACAATGGTATCAAGGGAGAGCATTTTGATGTCATAGTTTCCTGTCTGACCTCCCGGAATGGAGGAGTGAAGGATTCATGGAATATCGACTATCTGGCCACCCGAAACGCGCTCGATGCGGGAAAATCAGCCGGTGCGACACAATTTGTACTGCTGTCCGCGATCTGTGTCCAGAAGCCTTTGCTGGAGTTTCAGAGAGCAAAACTGAAATTTGAAAAAGAGCTGAAAGAGTCGGGACTGATCTGGTCAATTGTGCGTCCTACTGCGTTTTTCAAGTCAATTGCCGGTCAAATTGAGTCTGTTAAAAAAGGAAAGCCTTATGTAATGTTTGGCGACGGCCGACTGACTGCCTGCAAGCCTATCAGCGAGCCTGATCTTGCTCGTTATATCGTTAATTGCCTTGAAGATCCTGAAATGCAAAATAAAATTCTGCCCATAGGTGGTCCAGGCAAGTCGATAACCCCCTTGGAACAGGGGGAAATACTTTTTGAGCTTCTTGGTCGTACCCCAAAGTTCAAAAAAATGCCGCTTATTTTATTTGATGTGATTATCCCGGTATTGGCTTTTCTTGCAAAGATCTTTCCAAAACTTGAGGACAAGGCTGAGTTTGCACGTATTGGAAAATATTACTGCTCCGAATCTATGCTGGTGCTTAATCCGGAGACGGGAAAATATGATGCAGACATCACGCCATCCTATGGAAGCGATACGTTGCGCGATTTCTACAAGCGTGTGCTGAAAGAGGGGTTGGCAGGTCAGGAACTTGGCGAGCACGCAGTATTTTAATTCAGAAATTAAAAACAATAATGTTTGATGATCGAATATGTTTATTTTATAACACATTATGAATGAAAAGTTACAACACCTTTTGAATCGCGTTCTACCAGCAGATCGTTCGATTATTGCTGCGGCTCAAGATCACCTTGATGATCTGACCAAGCCACAAGGCAGCCTGGGACGTCTGGAAGAGATCGCTCTGAAATATGTTCTGGCGACAGGCAAGTTGAATCCAGTGCTGCTAAAAATGAAAATCTGTTGTTTTGCGGCCGATCATGGGGTTGCTGCAGAAGGCGTCTCAGCATTTCCTGCTGAAGTGACTCCCCAGATGGTTTATAATATGCTGCGTGGAGGAGCGGCCATCAATGTCTTGGCGCGTCATGCTGGCGTTGATCTTGATGTTGTGGATATTGGGGTGAACCATGATTTTCCTGATTTGCCAGGTCTGGTAAAAAGAAAGGTGTGTTACGGAAGTGCCAATATGACGAAAGGTCCTGCAATGAGTGAGGAGGATGCACTTAAGGCCCTGCTTCATGGGGCAGAACTTGCAGATGCTGCGCATAAGGCAGGTTATAATCTCCTCGGGACAGGGGAGATGGGGATTGCCAATACCACCCCCGCAACGGCTCTTTATTCTGTTTTGCTTGATCTGCCTGTTGAGGTTATTACTGGCAGGGGTACTGGTATTGATGATAATCGCTTGAAACATAAGATAGGTATAATAAACAAATCTGTTGAAAAAAACTCTTTGCGGTGTGCTACAATTTTTGGTACTCTGTCCGCCCTTGGCGGCTATGAAATTGCTGCGATAGCAGGTTTTATTCTTGGAGCTGCCGCCAACAGGACTCCTGTGGTTGTTGACGGGTTTATTTCTTCATCTGGGGCAGTTGCAGCTCTCAGACTTTGTCCTGCCGTTGAAGATTATATTTTTTTCAGCCATTGTTCCAGTGAGCAGGGGCACAGGGTGGTGATGGAGAAGCTTGGAGCAAGGCCCATTCTTGATCTTGATCTTCGACTTGGTGAGGGAACGGGAGCGGCTCTTGCCATGCAGGTTATTGAAGGCTCATTAAAAATCTACAATGAAATGTCCACTTTCAGCGAGGCACAGGTGAGTGAAAAAGCTAAGGATAACTGATGCTTGGCGCATTTATTACAGCCATTAGAACCTTGACGATATTTCCAATTTGGGGTAAGGATACCGAAAATTTCAGTGATGCTCTTTTCTGGTTTCCTGTGGTCGGTATTATGCTCGGAATGATGCAGGCAGCACTTGGATATTCCGTTTATTTGTCAGGCTGGAATGAGCTGGCAGCAGCCTTTGTTGTACTTGGAGGTATTGCCTTAACCAGAGGAATGCATGCCGACGGTTTAGCGGATATGGCTGATGGATTTTGGGGAGGACGAACGAAAGATGCTGTATTGAAGATTATGAAGGATCCAAATGTTGGTTCTTTTGGTGCCATCGCTCTTTCCGGTATGATGCTGCTTAAATGGATAGCTGTCGCGAAACTTATCGAGTCTGGAGCTTTTGACATTATAATTTCCGGCGTATTGTTAGCACGTTTTATGCAGGTTCTGCTTGCATCAGTTATGCCTTATGCTCGAAATGAAGGTGGTACGGCCCAATCTTTTGTAATGGGCGCAGGTTTCTCACACATTGTGATTACCTCGTTGCTGACTTTATTTCTCTTGTTTTTCCTTTTTTATCCGGGCACTGATCCCTACAAAATCGTTGTAGTTATTTCGGTTGCTTTGATTGCAGGCATAATGAGTGGAATGTTGAGTTACCGGAAAATTGATGGTGTTACCGGAGATGTGCTTGGAGCTGGAAGCGAAGTGACAGAGGTATTTGTCTGGATTGCGGGTGCAATATATTGCAGACTATAGACTTATGATGGGGTTTTTGATTTGAATGATACGTCTTTCAGGGAGAATTACGGCGGTCAGTTTTCCCATAAGCGGGTTTTCATTGTAAACGCAACCAGTGTCGATGGCGATAAGATGTTCGAGCATAACTGGTTCTGGAACAGGTGTATGGGCGCACACAACAGTTTTGTTCCAGTTGTAGTTATTGCTTTCAAGAAAAACCTGGCGCATGTGTACCTTTTGCCAACAGAACTCTTCGGGCTTGTAATATCGAAGATTGTCATTTATTGAAAGTTCCGGATCGAGTCCACCATGGGTAAAAAAATAATTTTCTGTCTGAATATAGTATTGGAAGCCCCGTAAAAATACACGATGGCCTTCAGGCAAGTCATTACCCTTTAATATATTATACGATTTCAAAGTAGCACGCCCGCCACAAGAAAGCCATTGCTCGTTATTCTGGTTTTCAAGATATTCAAGGCACATCAGTTCATGATTACCCATAATAAAATGGCATGAAAACCTGGAACTGAGCGCGATCAAATAATCAATTACCTGTTTTGAATGATCTCCCCGATCAATCAGGTCACCTAAAAAAACCAACTGTTCCCCATTTTCTGGTTTAAGCTGTTTAATAAGTTTTTGTAGAGAAAATATACATCCATGTACATCTCCTATGGCTATAATTCTCCGGTTTTCAGATAAAACAGGTTGCACAGATAAAGTTCTATTGGCTGATCTTCAAAAAGGTAATTCACTTAAAGTATTATAAATAATTATGATGTAAACGTCAAGCCTGTTATGCGTTCTTGTGTGGATGTCGGAATTTAGAATAATGAGAAAAAACGTATTCTGCTTCAATTGACCTTGAATAAAGTTGACAAAATTCAGAAAAAAATGCGATAGTCTAACCTGAATAATTCATGAGCCCCGGTGAGACGTTTTTTTTGCAGCAAAAAAGAAACCACTCAGCGCACAAGTTGGCCATTCAGAGTTAAAGCAGGGAAGCAATCGAGTTTCAGAGGT
>CAILXE010000382.1 GCA_903838095.1 uncultured Chlorobiaceae bacterium | reverse complement strand
CGTCCAGCAAAAGGCGCAGTTAAAAACAAAAAACGGGTCGGCCGCGGTCAGGGTTCGGGTAATGGAACGACTGCCGGAAAAGGTAACAATGGCCAGCAGTCTCGAAGTGGTTACAAGAGACCACTCATTGAAGGCGGACAGGTTCCGGTATATCGGCGTTTGCCTAAATTTGGTTTTACCTCTCTTGATAAAAAGCCGGTAAACACTGTCAATCTTACCCAGATTGATAAATGGATACAGGATGGGCAGGTTGGTGCAGAGATTACGATTCTTGATCTCAAATCGCTTCTTCATGCCAGCAATGCGGATTATTTCAAGGTTCTTGGCAATGGGGAGCTGACGAGCGCGGTTACCATCACTGCTCATGCGTTCAGCAAAAGTGCTGAAGAAAAAATTGTTGCAGCAGGTGGGCAAGCGGTTAAAGCTTTCCGTACGCTTGAAGAGGCTTCAAAGGTCAGGGATCTTCCTTTTGAAAAGGCGCTCTTGAAACCAAAAGCGAAACTGGTTAAGAGAACCAAGAAATCTACCAAGCCCTGAATCCGTTAAAAGGACACTATGAAGCTTAATGATAGTATAAGGAACATTAATAAAATCCCTGAGCTCCGTCAGAGGATACTTTATACGCTTCTTTTGTTATTCGTCTACAGGCTTGGTTCACACATTACCATTCCAGGTGTTGATGCGTCAGCAGTGTCCGGCGCATCACAGACCCACTCCAACGATCTTTTCGGACTTTTTGATTTATTTGTTGGCGGAGCTTTTGCAAGAGCCTCGATTTTTTCTCTTGGCATCATGCCCTACATTTCTGCATCGATTATCGTCCAGCTTCTTGGAGCTGTGACTCCATATTTTCAGAAATTGCAGAAAGAAGGGGAGGACGGTCGTCAGAAAATCAGTCAAATGACTCGATATGGGACGGTATTTATAGCTGTTCTCCAGTCATGGGGTGTGAGTGTCAGTCTTTCAAGTCCAGCATCATTTGGCAAGGTTATTGTTCCAGATCCTGGTATTTTTTTTACGGTTACCGTCGTTATACTTCTTACCTCGGCGACTGTTTTTGTCATGTGGCTCGGTGAAAAGATTACAGAGAGGGGGATCGGGAACGGTATATCGCTTATTATTATGATCGGCATTCTTGCAAGATTTCCACAGGCTCTTGTCGCTGAATTCCGTTCAGTGTCACTTGGAAGCAAGAACTGGATTATCGAGATCATCATTTTAGCTCTGATGGCGGCTATTGTCGCTTTTGTCGTTGTCTTGACTGTCGGTACCCGTCGAATACCAGTTCAGCATGCCAAAAGGGTCGTGGGACGCAAAGTTTATGGTGGCAGTACTCAGTATATTCCGATGCGTATAAATACTGCCGGAGTTATGCCGATTATTTTTGCACAGTCGATCATGTTTCTTCCTGGCACGTTTCTCTCTTTTTTCCCAGAGAATGAGGTGATGCAAAGAATTGCCGGGTTATTGGCTTATGATTCGTGGTGGTATGCGCTGATGTTTGGTACTATGATTGTTTTCTTTACCTATTTTTATACAGCCATAGCGTTTAATCCCAAGGAAGTAGCAGATACGATGCGTCGTCAGGGAGGTTTTATTCCCGGTGTACGTCCAGGAAAAAGTACAGCAGATTTTATCGATCATATTTTGACACGAATCACGCTTCCGGGTGCCATATCACTTGCTATAATAGCGATTCTGCCAACTTTTCTGACAAAGTTTGGTAATGTAACGCCAGGTTTCGCACAATTTTTTGGTGGCACAAGCCTTCTTATTATTGTTGGTGTCGGACTCGATACTTTGCAGCAGGTTGAAAGCCATTTGCTCATGCGTCATTACGATGGCTTTATGAAGTCAGGTAAGACACGCGGTCGGCAGAGCAGGTAGCACATTCGTATGATTACGATCAAAAGTGAACGGGAAATCGAGCTTATGAGAGAGGCTGGAGCCCTTGTGGCAAAGGTACTCGATATGCTTCAGTTGGAAATAGTGCCTGGTATGACGACTAAACAGCTTGATACCATGGCTGAAGAGTATATTCGTGATCACCATGCAGTCCCAAGTTTTCTGAATTATGTTCCGAAAAGTGATCCTGGAGTGACTCCATATCCCGCAACACTTTGTGTTTCGATTAATGAAGAGGTTGTTCATGGGGTTCCGAGTAAAAAAAGAGTTTTGAAGGAAGGCGATATAGTATCGGTTGATTGTGGTGTTTATAAAGGCGGTTATCATGGTGATGCGGCACGAACTTTTGTGCTTGGCATTATTGATGACAAGGTACAGGTGCTTGTTGATGCCACAAGAGAGTGTCTGGCAAGAGGAATTTCAATGGCAGTGGAAGGAAATCGTCTTCATGATATTTCATCAGCCATAGAAGATTATGCTCGTTCATTCGGTTTTGGTGTTATTGAAAATATGGTTGGCCATGGTATTGGAAGTGAATTGCATGAAGATCCGGCAGTTCCGAATTATGGCAGGAAAAATACCGGAGTGAAGTTGCGGGCAGGCATGACACTTGCAATCGAGCCCATGATCGCTCTTGGAAGATCACGTAAAGCAATCAGTAAACGCGGTGCATGGGTTGCAGTAACAGAAGACGGAAAGCCGGCAGCTCACTTTGAGCATACGATAGTCGTAAGGCCAGAGAAAGCCGAGATACTGACAAGGAGCTTTCTTGAAGGAAAACAGGCTTGAATGCGACAACACTTTATCGAATTAAGGAGAGAACAATTTGGCAAAAGAAGAATCAATTGAGATTGAAGGAGTAATTCTGGATGCACTTCCGAATGCGCTGTTCAAAGTAAAACTTGAAAACAGTCTGGAGGTTCTGGCGCATGTTTCCGGTAAGATAAGAATGCACTATATCAGAATACTTCCTGGTGACAAAGTTAAAGTCCAGATATCTCCGTACGATATTACCAAGGGCAGGATTACTTACCGCTATAAATAAGTGATAAAAGTGATAATGATGATATTGGTTTTACAATCTTTATTATTACATTACAAGCCTTT
>CAILXE010000381.1 GCA_903838095.1 uncultured Chlorobiaceae bacterium | reverse complement strand
TTATCGAGAGGACGCCTCTAGAAAAGCGAGGTAGTCAAAATACCGAAATTGTTAATGCTCAGCAAGTGCTTGAAAAAGCTGAAACAGAATTGCAACGATTGAGGATCCAGGCGCGCGAGTTGGTGCGCGACGATTTAATAAGTTTTTGCGAAAGCAAGCTGGCAACGTTAGAACGGAATAGCGAAAAAGCAAAGAACTGGGAGGTCTACATCGCTATGATACGGACACGGTTTGGTGCGACTTTTATTAATGGGAGTCAGCAAAATTTCGGCACAATCGGAAATGTTGAACATATAAAAGTAATAATATAAGAAATCTGGTTTGGCAAACCCCGACACGGGGTAAAATCCTTTCAATCTTGCAAAAAGAAAAGGAGACCAAACCAGATGACAAATTCTCTCACACAATTACTGGGGATTCAAGGATTCGTTGTTAAAGCAATAACTCAAGAAAGGCAAGGACTGTATAGCCGGGTCATTGTGGATATTAGCAGGACCCAGCAGAAGTTTATCTGTGGCGAGTGTGGTCATGAGTGTTCTACGGGGATTGAATATCGAACCAGAGAAATTCAGCATCTGAGTTGCTGGCAGCATTTAACGTTTTTGCGTTTTAAACAGTACCGGGTGAAATGTCCGTGTTGTGGGTTGAAAGTTGAGGCATTGCCGTTTTTCGAACGCTATAGCCGCGTGAGTGTCATGTTGAGCAATCTGGTGTATCAGTTGTGTAAAGTCATGACAAATAAGGCTGTTGGCATCTTTCAAGGGCTTGACGACGGAACGGTCAAGGCGATTGACAAAGAAAAGCTTCAGGAAAAGCAAACGAATCGTTCGCTTGATGGGATTAGCGCCTTGGGTGTGGATGAGATATTCGTTGGCGGCAAGCAATGTTGGCATATGATCAGCGCGCTGGACGGTCCTCGCGGGCCGGAGCTGATCTATATTGGCAAAGGACGTAAGGAAAAGAATCTTAATAAATTCTGGAGATGGTTTGGCCCACAAAGAACGAAACTGATCAAGGTCGGCGTCATGGACATGTGGAAAGGATTTTTCAACAGTTTTAAGGCCCATTGTCCGGGGATCGTTATCCTGTACGACAAGTTCCACGTCATTACTCACTTATTGGATGCGCTCAATAAAGTGCGGCGGCAAGAACTTGGTCGTATCGGCAAACGTTTAAAAGGGCTGCTGACGGGTAAGAAGTTCGTTCTGCTTTCCCGTCTGGCACATGTACGCGGCAAGGCAAGAGAATCGCTAAATGAATTATTGTGCGCTTCGCCTCGCCTGAGAAAAGCGCACTTGCTCAAAGAAAGCTTTAACCACTTGTGGTCGTATAAATCAAAAACCTGGGCCAAGAAATTCTGGTTGCTTTGGAAAGACTCCTTAAAATGGACGCGGCTGAAACAATATGACCGCTTCGTGAGAATGGTGGATAAGCATCTGGATGGCATTCTGTCTTATTGCGATCACAAACTGCCGCTGGGATTCATCGAGGGTACAAATCTCAAGGCCAAAAATATCATTCGTCGTGCTTATGGTTACAGAGATGATGAGTACATGAAGCTCAAAATTATCCAAGCGTGCTCGTCTTTAAGGTTTTTTCAGCCGTGGACGGTAGCGTTCAACAATTCAGAATGAGCCAAAATTTCAATAAAATGCTTCTTGGTTTTTGGTGGAATTTTGAGGGTAATGAGATGTTGTCTTCCTTCGCGGATTTAATAAAGCAAAGGCTGTTGCAGTTAACCGGGGGACGCTTTGTTTTTCCTCAACCGGGGGATAAATATAATGAAAAAGAGATGGAACAAAAAGGAGTGGCAAGTCCCTTTGAAAACCCTGATGAACAAGCCATCGTTTGGAAGGTCGAAACGCCTGGCTTAATTGCAGACGATGTGGTAATCCGGGCTGAAGTTATTGTCGCGCCTGTCTCTGAATTGATTAAAGCGGAACAAGCAGGAGTAACTGCTGTTAATCCGTTGCGTGCTGGTATCGACTTTGCTGGCAAAACGGTTGATGCCTCGATGAGTCGTATAGAAGCTGGAAAAGCTTTAGCTAAGCTACAGGAGCAGCGGCGTAATTATATTAAAGAAGTTGAGGTAAATGGAATTATGGATCAGCCTGTTGGGGCATTTTCAGATGCCGTTAAAGAAAAGATTGAACGGGCACGGCAAGGGGTTCTCGCAGGATACCAAACGCAGTTGCAACGCAGTGGTGTTTCTCTGGCTGCAATTGACCTTTTTGATGTTATTGCTGTGGATTGGGATGTGATGTCAGAGATTGTTGAATTTGAACTAGTGATAAAGTTGGACGTGCAGGACAAAGAGCAGGTGAAAGCAGAGTACTCTGGGCTGATGGGAGCTTTTGGTGACTTAATTAAAAGCAAAGGGTTGTCAGATCGAATAGCTGCGGGGGATGCCTGGGTAGGCGCGATTAATTATCAGCGAAATCAAAAGCAGATAAACAGGTTAACAGAAATGATGCGGTTTTATTTTGGCGGATATTCTTCATTCCAACAGGCCAAATTAACGATTAATGATCCGGATACAATTGGGGAAAAGTCT
>CAILXE010000380.1 GCA_903838095.1 uncultured Chlorobiaceae bacterium | reverse complement strand
TTACGGGCAGGATCAACCAGAACATCCCACAATCCAGCTTCTTTATTGAGTACTCTCAAAAGAAAAACTTCGATTTTGGCATCTGTTTTTTCTTTCTGCCCAAATATTTTAGCAGGAAATACCCGACTGTTATTTAAAACAAGTAAATCTCCTTTTTTAAAGTAGGAGATAATCTCTTCGAATACTTTATGCTCAATATCCTTTTTCCGCCGGTTAAGTACCATCATTCTGCACTTGTCCCGGGGGGATGCCGGCTCATCCGCTATTTTGGTTTTGGGTAAAGTATATCGAAAATTTGACAGGCGCATAAGAAATCCAATAGATCAACAAGAAAAAAAATGCAAAAGAAAAGAATTTAAGAAAAAACGTGAGACAGGAGCTTTAATGAGCTTTAGTTCCTGTCTCACAAAAAGTTCACAGCAAAGCAGAGTGATAGGCAATATTTTTGTCAATGGTAATATGCCGTCCCGCAATACATGCAGGGACATTATCTTCCGGTGATTCGATAAGTGTTACAGTAATGTCGTCTTTTTCAATAGTAATGGCATAACGGTTATTTCTGAAACAAACACTCAAAGAAAGTTTCTTCCACTGAGATGGCAGGTTAGGATGCACATTCAGTTTTTCATTATAGAATGAAATGCCGGCAAAATATCGGATAACCGTATCAAGTGTTCCAGCCATGACGCCACAATGAATCCCTTCCTGGGTCGTTCCTCCCTGGGTATCCTGAATATCACTTTTCAGTGCTTCTGAAAACCAGTTCCATGCCATATCATGCCCGTCATGCAGATAACTTGAGATGATACTGTGAACAACTTTGCTCAAGGTTGAACCATGACTTGTTCTTGGTTCGTAATAGGCATAATTGTTTCTGACCAGAGTAAGCGCATCAGGTACCTGATAGCCGATTTTTGACAACAACTCCGCAACCTCTCCTGGTGAGAGTGTATAAAAAGTCATCAAAACGTCGGGCTGTTTGGCAACCTTGTACATATCAGGGGAATCATCCTCAGCCTTAAGAATTCTGTCCATGCGGTGAATATTGCCGTACATGGTTCGGTAGTGTTTCCAGTCAAGTTCTTTCAGGCTCTTGTATCCTTCGAACTGTTCCAGAATGCCGTCGTTATCAATAAGGATATTCATGTGACTGCTGATATCCCTCCATTGCCTGAGTTCATCAACATTCAGATTCAGCTTCGACATAAGTCGCTTGAGCGCAACCGCATCCATGGTTTCACCGATTTCCGCAGCTTTATCAAACAACCATACCGCCATGATGTTTGTGTAGGCATTATCTCTGAGCCCCTCCTTTCCACTTCCGGGCAGTGTTTCATGAAATTCGTCTGGACCCATCACACCCTCAATGTGATATTTCTTCGTATTGGGCGAGAAGGTTGCTATCGAAGCCCAGAACCTTGCAATTTCAAACATCAGTTCCGCGCCATACTCATTAAGGAATTGAGTGTCATCAGTGTCGTAGATATAGCGCCATGTATTATAGAAAACCGCTATTGAAACATGTCTTTGCAAACGGCTGAGATCCGGTCCCCAGGTACCGCTTTTAGGATTGAAATGCACGACTTGCGTATCTTCGCGGCCATCATCAGCCGTCTGCCATGGGTACATGGCGCCTTTGTATCCATTTTCGCGTGCATACTTCCTTGCCGCATCAAGCCTGCGGTAGCGGTACATGAGCAGCGCCTTTGAAATTTCCGGAAAATGGCGGTTAAAAAATGGAAGGATAAAAATTTCATCCCAGAAGATGTGCCCACGGTACGCCTCACCGTTCAGGCCACGGGCCGGCATTCCTGCATCAATAGATGGGTTGTGCGGCGAAGCTGTGCACATCATGTGATACGTATGCAGTCTTAGCAATTTCTGGCTGAATCGGTCTCCTTCAACAATCAAATCCGCTTTTTTCCATATTTTTTCCCATGCGAGAGTATGTGCCGTGAAAAGCGAATCAAAAGAATCCTTATTGTCAAGTGATAGTTTTGCTGCCTTGAACGGATTACTGCGTTTTCCGTCCAGTGAGGTATGAATGGATACCAGCTTTTCAATGGTACAGCTTTTTTTCGGGCTCAGTGTCAGTGAAAATGATTCGCCGATATAGCGATTCTCAGAGACAGAAGTGCGTTCAACGTCAACAGGTTTTCCGTGTGATAAAACCCTGGTTTTTGTTCCTGTTACAATGTCGTAATTCGATACATTCGTTCGTACATGAAGAAGAATAATCTCTTTCTCGTTAAAGCACTCTACTTGCTCAATATGATCGCTTGTAAGCTCGCTGTATCGAGCTACATTTTTGTTTTGAATTCTGCCATCAATTGCGGTTCGAAACTCAACTTCAGCGCTGTAATTAACTGGTTTCAGGGTGAACTTCATTGCGCAGCGATGAGGGTCATCCATACTTGCAAATCTGCTGCTGCTGATACTTGTTATCCTTCCGAGATTATCCTGAATGACGATATCACGATCCATAAGACCGTTATACATATTAAGGTTCTGGCGATAGCTGAGTATTTTTTGTAAAAGCGGATTAATGAATTCTCCGCCCCCAATTCTGAATTCAACGGGCAGCCAGTTTGGCGTATTGACAAAATCATTGTTGAACACCGTCTGACCATGAACTTCTGAAGGAACTCTGTTGAAAATTCCAGCGATGTAAGTGCCAGGATAATGGTGTTGTGAACTGGAGCAACCCTCAAACGCTCCTCTTATGCCAAGGTAGCCATTTCCGGCAGAAGTGAGTGTTTCTCGAACTTTTTCATCTTTCGCAGAAAAATTGGTATAGGTCAGATTCCATCCTTCATAATCAAGGCCTTTGCTGAACCACTCTTCTATTTCTTTAATCGTAATTTCGCCAAGGTCACTGACAACAATATCAGCTCCTTGTTCTCTCAGTTTCGAACCTTTTATGTCACGGGCAATGCCCAGCACCATACCGAAGTTACCTCGAACACCGGCCTGAACTCCGGATATCGCATCCTCGACAACAATACATTCGTGGGGGTCAAGTCCGAGATTTCGGGCAGCCATAATAAAGATATCGGGATTTGGCTTCCCCTTAAGGCCCAGTTCGATGGAAACCTCACCGTCAACGCGAGTTTCAAAAAGATGTTCAAGCCTGGCAAGTTTCAGAATGAGCTTACAGTTACAACTTGAAGAAGCGATTCCAATTCTGATGCCCTTTTCGATGAGTTGGTTAATGAGATTAACCGATGATAAATAGACCTCCGGGCCTTCCTTGATCAGTATCTCTGTAAAAAGGCTGTTTTTGCGGTTTCCAAGGCCGCACACGGTCTCTTTTTCGGGAATGTCATCCAGTTCACCAAAAGGGAGTTCAATATCACGTGACAAAAGAAAACTTTTCACTCCTTCCATACGTGGTTTTCCATCCACATACTTGTGATAGTCGTGAGCGGGGTCAAACGGAACGTAAGGTTCGTTATTGATTTCCGCATAATTTTTAAGAAAGGAATTAAACATTGACTCCCACGCAAGGCTATGTACTTTTGCCGTGCCGGTGATGACTCCGTCGAGATCAAATATTGCCCCT
>CAILXE010000379.1 GCA_903838095.1 uncultured Chlorobiaceae bacterium | reverse complement strand
TACTCTGTGGTATGACTATATTCGCTTCAAGGGGTTCCATTGATATTGTGCCTTTATTGTTGATCTTAACTACCAATAATATAAGCAATTGCGATATCTTTTGCGCCCCTTTTTTATTGTTTTGATGAATATTTCAGGTTAGAACATTGATTCTGACCAGCTTGTCAACAAAACGTCTCCCCAGCTTGGCATCATGAACCACAGCTCGCAGCTCCTGATCCAGAAAAACATGATCCTTTGCCCAATCTATTTCAGCATGGGCCAGCGGGAAATAAAAAGCCATAAACTCCGGAAAGTAGTGCTCAATAGCCTCCTTCCACGGACTGTCGTAATGATCAGTCGAACTTTTCACAGGTTTCTTTTGTTTCCAGCAACAATAACGTCTCAAACAGGGGAGATGAGGTAATGTTTCCTCAATGCCTTTTATTGCGCAAAATATACGCCAATTTTGCCTTTAAGGCAAAATAATTCAGTAGTCCAGCAAAATGCGCGACAGAACATGTCCGGGTATTGGCAGGACGAGCCGGATAGCCATTTCGACGATGAAGGGCATTTTTTTTGATTATAAAATAAAAATGCTGAATTTGGTCTCGATTCAATGCCTATCAACGGAGGAACGCTCAAAACCTCCATTTTGAAGCATCATGAAGTATTGTTTTTTCTGCAAAAAGGTTGTTTGACTTGTTGAAAAAGGGTTATCAAAAGGAGAATTCGGTCATGGAGAATTCGGAATCGAAATTTGGCGAGGACGAAGAAGGCCTTACTATTCTTGGCGCTCTTGCACAACTTAAGGCGGATATCTTCAAGCTTCAACGTAAAAACCTGGAAGAAAATACTGAGCCTCTCTTTCTGATAGAGGGCGGAGAAATTGAACTCAAGCTTGTTGCAAAAAAGGATGTCAAGGCCGAGGCAAAAGGATTGACAAAATTTAAGCTGGTGTTGGCTGGGGGAGAAGCAGGCGGAAGTATTGGAGGATGCTCCTCGCACGAACATTTGCAGACAATCAAAATTAAGTTCAGCGCATTAATGCCGACAAAAAAAGATACATCTTCAGATGTTTCTCCTGAGTCGTCAACGTTGACGTCCCCAACGCATTTTTCGTCGACGATATTGCCAAGAGTAACATCGAAATGGAGTGTGTCGCCTATTGTTGATTGGACTGATGTTTTTGTGCAGAACATTAAATTGCCTCAAGTTGAAATATGGCCGAAAGGATCACTATTCATCCATAAAGATTACTGCGAGCCTTGAGTTGGGGGGCTGAACAGGTCAGAAATTTTCTTTCAGTTCCAAAAAAGCAACAACTGATAATCTTTTTTTGCGAGCACTGCTCTTCTCATTTGGAACCAGCGACTATGTGGCGCTGTTCGAAATCGATAATGAGAAAACCATCACTATTCTGGCGTTACGGCATCAGCGGGAAGAGGGTTATTTTGGGACTTTGTCAGGAAATCTGCTCCCATTCCGCAAAGAGGGCATTCAGCTCTTTGCACAGCGCGTGATAACCGTCGAGGATTTTTGAGTTTTCTTCCTTGCTTTTTTTGTAAAAATCTTCTGTGGCCATCATGGTTTCAATCGACTCTTTTTTCTGCTCAAGCCGGTTGATTTTTTGTTCGATCTCCTCGATTCGCTTTTTGTCTTTTTTTGATGCCGCAGTTTTCTTCGCCTGCTCTTTTTCTTTTTCGGTTGTTTTTGCCGGGTTGCTCTGGCTTTTTTGCCTGGCAGCGGCCTCCTGCTGGCGTTCAGCTTCTATGGCCTTCTCTGCTTTTTCAAGGTATTCAGCGTAGGTGCCGAGGTGGAGTTGCAGGGTGCCGTTTTTGATTTCCACCACCTTGTTGACCAGGCTGTCGAGGAAATATCGATCGTGGCTCACAATCAGCAGGGTGCCGTCGTAGTATTCCAGCGAATCGATCAGCATCTCTTTTGAGCGCATGTCGAGATGGTTGGTCGGTTCATCCATGATCAGCAGGTTGGATGCCTGAAGCAGGATTTTGGCGAGTGCGACTCTGGATTTTTCGCCTCCTGAGAGGACTCTGATCTTTTTGTTGACAGCATCTCCGCTGAAGAGAAAACAGCCGAGAATATCCCGCACCTTTTTCTGCGCTTCTGATGACGGCGCGGAGTCCATCATCTCCATGTAGATGCTTTTGTCCTGGGCGAGGTTCTCTGTCTGGTGCTGTGCAAAGTAGTTGAGGGTCACGTTGTGCCCCATGGTTAGTTTGCCTTCAAAGTCAATCTCGCCCGCAAGAATTTTGCAGAAAGTGGTTTTTCCAGCTCCGTTCGAGCCAACAATGGCAATCCTGTCGCCGCGCATCACCTCAAGATCAATGCCGTTGAGCACCTGCTTTTTTGTTCCATCGGGTAATTGGTAGGCCTTTTTTACCCCGTCGAGGCGCATCACTTCACGTCCGGAGGGGTTGGCTTTCGGAAATCTGAAGGATATTCTGGAGAGATCCTCTTCTGGTGACTGAAGGTTTTTCTCCATTTTTTCCATCTGCCGGAGTCGGCTCTGTGCCTGCCTTGCTTTTGTTGCTTTATAGCGGAATCGGTCAACAAATGCCTTCAGCTCCTCCATTTTTTTCAGGTCGTTCTCATATTTGCCCATCATCAGTTCGTACCGCTCAGCCTTCTCCTTTTCGTAGTAGGAGTAGTTGCCCTTGTATTCGTTGATGCGTTCAAACGCAATTTCAAGGGTTTTTGTGGTCAGTTTGTCGAGAAAAAAGCGGTCGTGCGACACAATGACATAGCTGTGCTCGTAGTTGAGAAGATAATTTTCAAGCCATCGAAGCGAGTCGATGTCGAGGTGGTTGGTTGGCTCGTCAAGCAGTAGCAGTGTCGGGTTTTGCAGGAGCAGCTTGGTGATGTGGAGGCGCATCTGCCAGCCGCCTGAAAATGCCTTGACTTTTTTATGAAAATCTATTTCACTGAACCCGAGTCCGGCAAGGACTTTTTCGGCATCTGACTGCATGGTGTACCCGCCGAGATGTTCAAATTCGTGCATTGCATCGGAAAAACGCTCAATCAGGTTGTGGTATGCCTCACTTTCATAATCCTGTTCGGGCAGGGCAAGCTCGTGCTCCATCCGCGTTATTTTTTCCGAGAGTTCAAACAGTCTGGCGTTTGCCTGCAGGGCATATTGCAGTGCGGTTTTCTCCAGATCGGCATCAAAAGAAATTTCCTGGGGAAGGTAACCGATGGTGGTCTCTGCGGATTTGAGAAACTGTCCATTGGTAATAAGCGCGGAGTCGGTTGTCGGGCCACTGATAAGGCGCAGGAGAGTTGTTTTTCCTGTGCCGTTAAGACCGACAAGACTGACATGGTCTTTATCTCCCAAGCGGAATGATGTATCGGTCAGCAGTTGCTTGGTTCCAACACTGAGGGAAAGATTACGGGCTTCAAGCATGATAAAAAAGGCCTTGTAAAATAATCGTCAAGAGTAAACTGATTTGGTTATTACGGGTGAAAAGATGATACACTATTATTAAATGAAATACCAGACTGTTCCTTATTAAAAAGGTAACTCCTTTTAGATAATATGATTACTTCAGAATCCGGCCTGACGGCCAGGTTATTTCCGGCGAAAAACGCATGTTTTATTGCGGATTTAAGCTACAGGATTATCGATTGTGAGAACAGTCAGGGCAAGAATTTCAGTGTCAGGCGGCATATTTTTTCTGGCATAAGGACTACATCCTTGTAGAAAAGGCTTGTTTCAGGAAACAAATTTATCTGGCGAGTTGTTCACATATAAGTGGGGTTGAAATTTATTTTGCAAATAAACGGGTTAGGAGGTGATTGGTTATGTCAGTGGAGCAAGCCAGGGCGTTTGTTGCAAGGCTGGAGTCAGACCCTGTTTTTTGTCAGCGTATGGTTGAGTATATCCACAGAGAGGGGTATAAATGTACGTTAAAAGAGGTCAGCCATGCGGAATGTGAGTTATTGATGGGGTGTGAGCATAAACACTGCAAAGCATCGTCGAGTGTGATCAGCAATGATCGTCATTGCCCGTATGTTGCGAAGCCTCATGGTTATGAATATTGGGTTGGGTAATTGCTTTGTCATGTATACATTGGTATGCACCTGATCTTTGGGAGAACTCCCTTTACGAAGCCCCGACTGTCGGGGCTTTTTGAGTGTCTTCCGGGCAAGTGTCTCTGTTTACTCCGAAGGAGTCGCTCTCTTTGCGCTCTTCGCGGATATTTGTTAAACTCACTTTTCGTTAACGAATCATAAGGAAATTTTCTATGTCTTTTGAGAATGCAAAAATGTTTGTTCAACAACTTCAAACTGATGAGGTTTTCCGTGCTCGTTTTGAGGAGTTAATCCGCAGCCAAGGTTTTTCTTGCAGTTTGGAAGAGCTTTTTGGCGTTGAGTGGAAGACACTGATGCAATGTCAGAAAGGTGATAAGGAGTGCTCGTATTTAGCTTCTCCAGGTTCCGGACGTTGCTCATTCAATCCTGCCGGCGATAAAGAATGGCAGGGATAGATGGATTTCTTGTTGCAGGAAGCCTTGCTTTATTGTAATAAGTAATACGCACAAGCCCTGAGCAATCGACAGGGCTTTTTTCTTAAGGGCGGATTGACTTTTTTCCGCACTCAATGAATGCGGGGATATTGTTATGCACAAGGTTTTAGAACAAAAGGCGTCAAATATTCTGACCACCTGAGGGTGATATGCTGATTCTTCATTTTACTGAAAGGATATTTCCGCAATGAGAGCAAGACGTTATCTCCTGCTGGCGCTGTTTTTTTTGGTCTCTGCTTCCCCGTGTCTTTGTGCTGGAGAGTCTCTGACGTGGGAGCAGTGTGTCCGCGAGACCAGGGAGGCGCATCCCGATCTTCATGTTGCTTTGGCGCTTTTGCAGCAGGCTGACGCTGACAAACGGATAACCGCCGGATCGCGTCTTCCGCACCTCAGCCTGAGCGCCACTGTTCAGCAGGATGGCACGTCAGAAAAGGGGGGGGGCTCGTCCATGGCACGATCGTACTCCCTTTCTGCCGATCAGCTTCTTTATGACGGGCAAAAAACATCGAGGCAGGTTGCCAGTAATGCTGAGGCAATAAAGGCAGCACAATATAATTATCGCGTGGTCTCTGCCGATGTTCGCTTTGCTCTCCGTTCTGCGTTTACTGAATTGCTTCAGGCTCAGGAACTGCTGGGTCTTACGGGTGAAATTGCCGAAAGGCGCGAGAGGAATGTTCGTTTGATCAGTCTGCGATATCAGGGTGGTCGCGAGCATATCGGTGCGCTTCGTCAGGCGCAGGCAGATCTTGCCCAGGCTGAGTTTGAAGTGACGCAGGCTGGACGTGCTGTCGCGCTTGCGCAGGCGAAACTGGCATCAGCGCTTGGGCGCGATCTTCATCAACCGCTCAGGGTACAGGGCTCTTTCACGGGTGGTGACCATCTCTTCGAAAAGCCGGATTTTCAACAACTGGCAAAAAACAATCCTCTCTTTCAGCAGCTTGATACAAGGAGCAAAGCAGCGCGTTATGATCTTGATGCTGCACGGAGCGCGTTTTCTCCCGAACTCTATCTTTCTTCATCGGTTGGGAAAAGTTCTGTTGAGCGCTGGCCATTTGATGCTGTTGACTGGAGTGCAGGGTTGAGGATTGCCGTGCCGATTTATGAAGGTGGAAGTGGCAGGGCGAGGGTGTCGAAAGCCATGGCGGTTGTGAGTCAGCAGAGTGCCCAGGAGAAAAGCGGGTATCTCCAGATTTTCGATACTCTTGAAGAGAGCTGGAAGAATTTTCTGGATGCCCGTGAGATGGTGGTTGTCAAGAAAAAATTTCTCGATGCGGCAGTTGAGCGTTCTGCTATTGCCAACGCCCAGTATTCGAATGGGCTCATTACCTTCAACGATTGGGTCATTATCGAAAACAATCTTGTCACTGCAAAAAAAAGTTATCTCAATGCCGGGGCTGATCTGCTGATTGCCGAGGCTCAATGGATTCATGCAAAAGGAGGAGGGCTTGATGGTCAGCAGGAATAAAGTTGTCTGGGGCGGTTTGGTTGCGCTCGTGGTGATTGTGGCGGTCGGGTTCTTTTTTTTCAGGGGAAGCCGGGTATCGGAGAAGAAATTTGATGAAATCCGTCCAACAAGGGGAACCATCAGTTCGTCGGTCTCAACAACCGGAGCGGTTGAACCGCAAAACCGTGTTAAAATCCAGTCATCGGTGGGCGGGCGAATTGAGGAAATTCTGGTCGAAGAGGGGCAAATCGTGAAAAAAGGAGAGGTGCTTGCCATGCTCAGTTCGACCGAGCGGGCAGCGCTGCTTGATGCAGCCAAATTGCAAGGCAAAAGTGAGCAGAATTATTGGCAGAAGGTTTACAAGGAGACCGCAGTTATGGCTCCGATGGAGGGGCAGGTTATTGTGCGCAGTGTCGATCCCGGCCAGACGGTGACGGCAAGTGATTCCCTTTTTGTTCTGTCTGATCGCCTTATTGTGAAGGCTTACGTCGATGAAACCGATATCGGAAAGGTCAAGGCGGGGCAAAAGGCGGTGATCGGGCTGGACGCGTATCCTGACATCCGGGTTAACGGGGTGGTTGGGCATATCTATTATGAGTCGCATTTGCAGAATAATGTCAACATCTATAACGTCGATGTGATTCCTGAACGTATTCCTGATGTTTTTCGCTCCGGGATGAGTGCTAATATTCGAATTATTGTCGAGGAAAAAAGTGATGCACTCCTGTTGCCGATCGGGGCCGTTCAGAGTAAAAATGGCAAAAGTGTGGTGCTTGAGAAAAGTGGTTCAAAAAACTTGACACAACGTTACAGAGCTGTGCATACCGGTTTGCAGGATGATCGGAACATTGAAATTATTGATGGTCTTTCGGACAACTCCGTGGTGCTTCTTCCCGACACCTCCTTTGTGTTGCCAACAAATAATGGAGGAACCAATCCATTTGCGCCGCAGCGCGGCAAAAAGAAGCCATGAAAACCATGCTTGAACTTGTCGATGTTCACCGGACGTACCAGATCGGTGAAAGCACGGTGCAGGCGTTGCGTGGTGTTTCCATGAAGATAGAGCAGGGAGAGTTTGTTGCGATCATGGGGGCTTCCGGATCGGGTAAATCCTCTCTGCTCCAGATTCTTGGGCTGCTCGATATTCCCGACAAGGGGGACTACCTGCTGTTTGGTCATAATGTCAACACCATGACGGAAGATGAGCAGGCTGGACTTCGCAACAGTGTTGCCGGTTTTGTTTTTCAGCAGTTTCATTTGCTCAAGCGAATGAACATTGTCGATAATGTGCGTCTGCCGCATATCTACAGCGGTGTCAAGGGAGATTTTCGCAAGGAAGCCATAGAGCGTCTGAGGCAGGTTGGGCTTGAAAAAAGAGTTGATCATACGCCAAACCAGCTTTCAGGCGGGGAGCAGCAGCGGGTCGCTATAGCAAGGGCGCTTGTCCGTGATCCGCTGATTATTTTTGCTGATGAGCCAACGGGCAATCTTGATACAAAAAACTCGGCGGAGATCATGAAGATTCTCAAGGGTCTTCATGAAGAGGGAAAAACCATCATTATGGTAACGCACGAAACCGAGATTGCCGCTTATGCCGGGCGGGTGATTACCATGCGTGATGGCCTTATTGTCTCCGATGAGCGCAAGATCGGTATGGAATCCTCAGTGAATATTGGAGTCGGGCAGGAGTTTGATCCGCATCTTTCCAAAACGGTTTCGTTATGGCGGGATGGGCGGTTTACCGGATTTATGCAGCAGGCTTTTCAGGCAATTCTTGCCAATAAAATGCGCTCTTTTCTTTCCGTTCTTGGAATTTTTGTCGGTGTCGCTTCGGTGATTGCCATGATGGCTCTGGGAGAGGGTGCCAAGGCGGCCATGCAGGAGCAACTGAAATCCATGGGCTCCAACATGCTCTCAATCAGGGGAGGATCGGCCAAGATCAGGGGCGCCGCTCAGGGAGCAGGCGCGGTGACCCGTTTTACCTTTACTGATGTTGACGATATTGTGGCGCTCCGTTCACTGGTGAAAAATGCCACCGGTGTGGTCAACGGAGGTGGCAGGATTGTCTATGGCAACAAAAACTGGAGTTCCAGTCTTAACGGGGTCGGATTTGATTATGGAACCATGCGGGCATCGGTGCCGTCCACCGGGAGGTGGTTTACCAGAGAAGAGATCCAGACTCGGGAAAAGGTGGCCATTATCGGTGTAACCGTGGTCAAGGAGCTGTTCGGTGGCAACAACCCGATCGGCAGAACCATCAAGATAAACCGGATTAATTTCAAGGTTATCGGGATTGCTCCTGCCAAAGGGTTTTCCGGCCCTCAGGATGAGGATGACGTGGTGATTATTCCTGTGACGACAGCCATGTATCGAGTGCTCGGCAAGGATTATCTGAGCGGAATTTTTGTTGAAGTCATCTCACCAGCTCTTATTGGCCAGGCAAAAAGCGCGATCAGCGAGCAGATTTGTAAGCGCCACCGGTTGAAAGCGAATGACGATTCCTTCAATATCAGGGATATGACTGAAATTCAGCAGATGCTCAGCAGCACCACGCAGACGATGAGCCTGTTGCTTGGCTCTATTGCCGCAATTTCGCTTGTGGTCGGAGGCATCGGTATTATGAATATCATGCTGGTCTCAGTGACTGAGCGTACTCGGGAAATCGGACTGCGCAAGGCTATCGGAGCAAGAAAAGGGGACATCATGCTTCAGTTTCTTGTCGAGTCGGTCGGGATGACGATCAGCGGAGGTGTTATCGGGGTACTGGCGGGTATAGGAATCTCTCTCATACTCTCATTTTTTGCAGGCTGGGCGGTAAAAACCTCACTCATATCGGTTGTTCTCGCAACAGCCTTTTCTGCGGCTATCGGTATCTTTTTTGGTCTATGGCCAGCAAGGAAAGCAGCAGAACTCAAACCGGTAGAAGCTCTCCGATATGAGTAGAGACGTGAAAAGCAAAAAATATCTTACACAAATGCTGGTAAACATTCAGCACCCCGCATGAAAATAATTGCGGGGTGTGAAGTTATGGGTGCTCTCGTCTGAAATGTCTGCTCAGGATAAAGCCAGAGCATCATGCACCTTCTGTGCTGCATCGCGGAGTCCTTTGGCGGGGATAAGGTTCAAACCTGACTC
>CAILXE010000378.1 GCA_903838095.1 uncultured Chlorobiaceae bacterium | reverse complement strand
TGTCAACCAGGTGCTGAAACTCGGCTTGCCAAAAGGTAGTCTGCAGGATTCAACAATCGACCTTTTTGGTCAGGCAGGATTTCATTTTTCTGTTCAGAGTCGTTCCTATTTTCCCTCCATAGACGATGATGAGCTGGAAGCTATCCTGATCAGGGCCCAGGAGATGGCCCACTATGTCGAACTCGGCGCCTTTGATGTCGGACTGACAGGCAAGGACTGGATTATTGAAACGGATGCTGATGTGATCGAGGTTGCTGATCTGGTTTACTCAAAAGCCTCCATGAGACCAGTGCGCTGGGTGCTCTGCGTTCCTGAAAATTCAACAGTCATGTCTGTTAAAGATCTTGAAGGAAAGCATATTGCTACCGAAGTGGTCAATATCACCAAAAAATATCTTGCTAAAAATGGAGTCAATGCTTCAGTGGAATTCAGTTGGGGTGCGACAGAAGTCAAACCACCGGACCTTGCTGATGCTATTGTTGAGGTGACTGAAACCGGTTCTTCGCTCAGGGCCAACAAGCTGAGAATTGTTGACACCATTCTTGAGTCCAATACCAAACTTATTGCCAACAAAAATTCGTGGAACGATCCATGGAAACGAGAAAAAATTGAGAACATGGCCATGCTCCTGCTTGGAGCTATCAATGCTCAAGGCAAGGTTGGTCTGAAAATGAACGCTCCGAAATCCGCGCTTGACAAAATTATTGCTATTATTCCGGCCTTGCGTCAGCCGACCATTTCCAGTCTTGCTGAAGATCAGTGGGTTGCGCTTGAAGTTATTGTTACCGAAAAAATTGTGCGTAAACTTATCCCTGAATTGAAAAGAGCCGGAGCGGAAGGTATTTTTGAATACAATATCAATAAGCTGATCGACTGAAAAAGTTTTTCATACTCATGAACCATTCAGGCTGCCCGCAAGGGCGGCCTTTGTTATCTCTGTCAAGCTGTGATTATCTATCAGATACTGGTACTGTTTGCATTACTGGTTTTTCTGGCCATTGTGCTGAGAAACCTGCTGGATCTTCACGCTCTGCCAACAGATACCCCGGAGGATGCCCCATTTGTTTCAGTTTTGGTGCCCGCCCGTAATGAAGCACTGAACATAGAGCGCTGCGTGCGTTCACTTTTGCAGCAGGACTACAAGGCATTCGAGATTCTTGTGCTTGATGATGCTTCAACCGATCCTACACCCGAGTTGCTTCATGCTCTTGTCAACGAATCTTGCGGGCGCCTGCGCTCTCTTCAGGGAAAATCGCTTCCTGAGGGGTGGCAGGGCAAGTCATGGGCCTGTTTTCAGCTTGCGAAGCAGGCAAAAGGTGAGCTGCTTCTTTTTACTGATGCTGATACCATGCACCAGCCTGATGCACTTCGCCGATCTGTCGCTGCTCTTCAGGCAACCCGGGCAGATATGCTTTCTCTGACTCCGTTCCAGGAGCTTGGCTCATTTTGGGAAAAGCTTGTGGTGCCGATGGTCTATTTCATTCTTATTTGTTTTCTGCCTCTTCGTCTGGTATGGACAAGCCGAAACCCGGCTTTCAGTTTTGCCAATGGTCAGTTTATTCTTTTCCGCAGAAACTTTTATGACAGTATCAACGGTCATGCTGCTGTCAAGGGAAATATTGTTGAAGATGTCTGGCTCTGTATGGCAGTGAAGAAAGCTGGAGGCACTGTTGCTGCGTTTAATGGAACCGATACGGTCAGTTGCCGAATGTATCGCAATGGCAAGGAAGTTTGGGAGGGTTTTTCAAAAAACCTGTTTGCGGGCCTCGGGTACAAAACGCCTGTTCTTTTTATCATGATTGTCATGACGGCCTTGTTGTACATAGCTCCTTATCTGTTTCTTGTTCATTCACTCTTGACTGTCGAGTTCAGCATTTCGCTTTTCTGGCTTCCACTCTCACAGATCTTCGTTGTTTGTCTCAGCAGAATCATTATTGCGCATGTGTTTCGTCAGCCACTGACG
>CAILXE010000377.1 GCA_903838095.1 uncultured Chlorobiaceae bacterium | reverse complement strand
ATCTCTTCATGCAAAAGCTCTTTGATTCACCAGTCACGGAAGCACTGACGCCCAAGCAGCAGGATTTGCTGTTAACCCTTATAACGGAAGCCCTTGAGACAAAGACAGATGCTTTGCAGAATAAGTTGCTTGATCCGAACACTACACCAAATCGCCAGCGCTACATCATGGAATGCCTGAAAACCATTGGTACTGGAAACCCGGCAGCCATTGATGTTGTTCGAAAGTTTATCGAAGCCCGGCTTAGTGAATATGAGGAAATTCTGCTTCAAGCTGCTGAAATTACCCAAAAAAAAGATTCGTCAGATACCATCACTGTTTTTAATGGCGAAAAGGACATTCCAGGGGTAATCGTAGACAAGCAAGGATCACAATATATCTTGATCAGGGGGGGCACCTTTACCTTCTCCATGACAGGGAAGACGGAAACAATGCCCGACCTCTATGTGGCAAAATACACGGTGACCAACCAGCTTTATCGGCAGTTTATTAACTATCTGGACTCAATAGAGGGCGGTTATACTGCCATAGTGTCTCTTGAAACCTATCCAAATAACTTGCAGCGAGAGGCAAAGAAGATCAAGGGATTCAGTGATTATCTGAAGGGAAATTCATCGTTGGCGAAGCTTTTTGTTTCTCGTCGTGACAACGACAAGCGATTCAACAAGAAAGATCAGCCGGTTGTTGGTGTAAGCTGGTATGCAGCGCGTGCCTATTGCCTCTGGTTGTCGTTGCTTGAGAGCGAAGGAAGAGAGACCAATCTCTATTGTTTACCAACTGAAAAAGAGTGGGAATATGCAGCGGCAGGGGAGGAGGGCAGGCCTTGGCCGTGGTCAAAAAAGAAAGGTGAGCCCAATAAAACACTGGCTAATTATAACAACAACGAAGGAGCCACGACATCCGTCGGACGTTATCCTGAAGGCGCCACTCCGGAGGGGTTGTATGATATAGCAGGCAACGTGTGGGAGTGGACAGCGGACTGGTATGATAAAGATGAAGATTATCCTGCGATACGGGGTGGGAATTATAGTGATAAAGCTGATGCCGTGCGCTGTTCCTCGCGGTTCTTCAGCCTCTACCCGGATGTCGGGAGCAACTATGTTGGTTTTCGAGTGATTCGTTCCAGTCATTTTTCCGCCTGAAAATCTGATTCTCTGATATCTGGAACCCTGAAAAAGAAAACTCACTCGACAATGCATAATATTGACAATTTAAAAAAAGGGTTAATGAAGCCGGAGAATAAAAAAAAAGTGCGCAGTTCTGCTGAAATTGCTGAAGATGAGCTTCTTGTGTTTGTCGGCCATAGTGACGATGCGGCAGCCGAAGCGGAAGCTATCGTTTCATTGCAGGAAAAGCTGGAAAGAGAATTTCGCTCCTACCGGGATGTGAATGGTCAACGGTCACCATTGCATCGCTTTAAAATTTGGGATTGGAAGTCTGATGCTTTATCAATACCCGGCGGTCAGGAAAAAGTGGTGAAACCACATCTTGACCGGGCACAGATAGCTCTTTTTGTTTTCAGGGAACGAGTTGGGAGTGTTACTTGGGATGAGCTTGAAAAAGTTAGAGAGCGCAGCAAGAGAGAACGTGTTCATATCCTCACTTTTTTTCCGAAATCTTCGCCGGAATCAATTGATCTTATGGATGATAACGCCGTATTTGATTGGCACGCGTTGCTGGTGCATCGGCGTAATCTTGCCAGCGACTGGAACAATCCAGATGCCTCTTCAGTAACACCTTGCCCAGCCTATGGGGATACTGAAGATCTCAAAACAATTGCCTATGAAAAAATTCGAAGTGCGATTGTCGATCTGTTTACTGTCGAATCTTCCATACCCAAAACTATTGTGCAGCCAGAGGTTGATGCTACTTCTGCCCTCAAACTTTATCAGTCATACCTGAAACAACAGCTCGGCAGCCTCACCCTGACCGGTTCGCCTGCAATTACGAGCTTTTCGGTAAATCTCTTCGACACCTTTGTCTCGTTAAGTCTCTCTGGCACATCTCCCAGTGAAACACGCCTCTACTCTGGTGATGCTCAAGTTGAACTGCAAAATGACGGCCATACCAGCACTCCTGAAAAAGTGATGAGTTTCGTTTTTGAACACCACCCCTTGCTGCTGATCATCGGTGATCCCGGTTCAGGAAAAACAACTCTTCTCAAATATTATGCACTTTCATGTCTTGACAATGGGCGCTACAAGGAGTTTGGTTTCACTGAACCGGTCAATGTCTTTTACCTTCAATTGCGTGAACTCAAGAAGGTGGGTAAAAGTTACGCATCACTTCCGGCATGTCTTGCCGCAGGGCCTGATAACCATTTTCTTAAAATTAATGAGGCTCTTTTTTCAGCTTGGCTTGAAGAGCGAACAACACTGGTTCTTCTCGATGGTTTGGACGAAATCAGCGATGTTAAGAATCGGATAGCGGTTTGTGGCTGGGTTGACAAGATGGTGAACATGTTTACTAAAGTTCGTTTTGTTGTGACGTCACGAAGCACGGGATACCGTAAAGGGGATGGTATTGAGCTTGAAGCAATCCATCTTCGGGCAGACATTATGGATTTTTCCAAAGATCAGAAGGCGCAGTTTTTACAGCGTTGGTTCATGGTAGCCTTGATGTGCGAAATTCCACCCGGTGCAAGAGATAAGTCGGATTGGCGCATTCAGCAGGAACAGAAAGCAAGCAAAAAAGCTGAGGCGATTATTGCATTTCTGGCCGAGAAGAAAAACAGGAGTTTATACTTATTGGCTGGAGTGCCTTTGTTGTTACAAATTATGGCAATGCTGTGGAAAGATCGAGAGTATCTGCCGGAAGGTCGGTTAGAACTTTATGACGCAGCATTGAACTATATGCTCGATTATCGCGATCGCCGGAGAGGAATTGATCCGCTGCTTGTTGCAATGGATGCGAGGCGTGTGCTGAGTCCTGTCTCACTTTGGATGCAGGAAGATGTTAAAAAGGATGAGGCCGATAGAGAAATAATGCGCTTGAGAATGCAGGAGGAGCTTGATACGCTTTGTAGCTCACTTCCGGCATCGGATTTTTGCCGAAACCTTGTTGAGCGTGCCGGACTGCTCGTGGAGTACGGGGAAAAAGAATATGTATTTCGTCACAAATCATTCCGTGAGTACCTGGCGGGAGTTCAGATTGAGAAAACAATGCACAGGGGAGGCGATCTTGATGAACTGGTCACCCATTTTGGTGATGACTGGTGGCAGGAGGTTCTTCGTTTCTTTATTGGTCATGTTGATGACACAGGGATTTTTGATTCATTCATGCAGAAGCTCTTCGATTCTCCGGTCACTAAAACATTGACTCAAAAGCAGCAGGATTTGTTGGTTACCCTTGTTCAGGAAGCGCCTAAAAAAAAGATATCAGCGCTGAAAAACAAGTTGCTTGACTCTGATACGACGGCAAATCGTCAACTCTACATTCTCGATTGTCTGAATATTATTGGTAAGCTCGAAGTCTGTGATGTTGTGCAGAAGTTTATTGATTCCCGGCTTCCAAAAGATTCCAATGTTCTCAGGCGCGCTTATGAAATTATTGAAAGCAAGGAGCCAATTGATATAACAAAAGCTTCTGATGGAGCTGAGGCAATATGTTCGATGGAAGTAGATCATCTTGGGGCTCAATATATCCTGATCAAGGGAGGATCTTTTACCTATTCGTTGACCAACACGTTGGAATCAGTGCTTGATCTCTATGTCGCAAAAAACACGGTGACCAATAAAAACTACCGTCAATTCATCAACTATCTTGATTCAAAAAGCGCCGTTTTTGCAGATATATTGCCCGTTGAAACCTATAAAAAGAGTCTGTTTGTCTTGGCGGAGAGTATCAAGGGATTCAGCGATTACCTGCGGGAACAAAAAGAGTTGTCAACTCGCTTTCGTTCTCGTCTTGATGAGGATAAACGATTCAACAAGGAAGAACAACCGGTGATCGGGGTCAGTTTTTATGATGCCCGGGCATATTGTCTCTGGCTTTCACTTCTCGAAACTAATTGCAGCAATGCCAGTCTCTATTGCCTGCCAACTGAAATTGAGTGGGAGTATGCCGCCGGGGGAAAGGAAAGCAGGCGCTATCCATGGGGTAAAGAAGAGCCATCTCCATCCCGTGCCAACTTTAATGAGTATGAGAGAGCAACCACTCCTGTAGGCCGTTATCCCAAGGGGGCAACGCCGGAGGGGCTTTACGATATGGCTGGTAATGTGTGGGAGTGGATGGCTGACTGGTATGATGAAAATAAAGGCTGGCGCTCTTTGCGGGGAGCGTATTATAACAGTAAGCCTGACGCTTTGCGATGCTCAGCTCGAGGCTACGACTATCCGAGAAGCTGGGGTGGTGTTAATGTTGGCTTTCGAGTGATTCGTTCCGCTCATTCTTCTTCTTGTTCATTTTAATGGCATTGTAACTCGACAGGATGAAACTCCATCTTCAGAACACCTTCATCGGCACTGTAGGGATAGCCGAACATGACGGGTGCATAACCAACCTTTATTTTGAGCAGGACAAGCTTCCTGTTGGTATTGAGCGAGGTGAAACGACCGGACTACATGAGGCTTTCCGGCAGTTGAACAGCTATCTTGAGGGTAATCTCACAACGTTTTCACTGCCGCTTGCTCCTGCGGGGACTCCATTTATGCGGGCTGTCTGGCAATTTCTCTCCACAATACCTTACGGGGCGACGGCAAGCTACCGGGATGTTGCGGTTTCCATCGGAAATCCTCTTGCAGCAAGGGCTGTAGGGATGGCAAATCATCGAAACCCTTTGCCCATATTGATTCCATGCCACAGGGTTATCGGCAAAGATGGTAAGCTGACCGGGTATCGTGGCGGTCTGAGATTGAAGAAGATGTTGCTGGATCTTGAACGGGGAGTATAAATCTGTCGCCCCTCCTGCAAAGGGGAGGGGCAGCAGAGATGTTTCAAATAAAATCAGGTAAAAACTTTTTCACCAATTGATGCTGCGACGCCTTCAAGCTGAGGAACCTGCGCATAACCCAGAGCTTTAATATTTCTGCAAATCTGGACGTCAAGATTTTTTCTTGTGATGGTGACGCCCGCAGCTCTTAGAATTTTGCAGAAGTTAAGGGTGAACAATCCCCGATAAACGCCGCCGATAGAGGCTTCGGCTGAGGTCTGGTTGTCGCGGCATCCTGCCCACAGAACGTGGTTCAGTCCTGGAGCCAGGCTTACATCTTTCGTTCCCTTTTTCTTTTTGAGTATACCACGGACCGGGAGTGAAGGATTGGAGTCAAGGAAGAAGCTGACATCAATAGGCGGTTCAACGAATCGATAGGAGACCGATAACTCTTCGGGTGTTGCCGCGAGGGCAGACAGTTCTCTGGTGCCGCTGCCGGAATGGCAGGAGTCGAGAATGACGTCCAGATTTACCCCAGCCGGAAGAGTTGAAAAGACGGCACGTAAATCATCGTCTTTTATCATGCCTGCGGTTGCAAAGTCGTGCGGGCAAATGGTTTCATCTTTTCCATCCGGCTCGTCGCCGTCAACATCAACAACTTGTGATCCGTGTCCCGAGTAGTGAAAAACCAAAACGTCACCGGCCTTTGCTCCTGTAATCAACCACTTCAGCCCGGCCATAATTGCCGCCCTGGTTGCCCGTGAATCGGTAAGAATTTTCATGTTTGTCGGGCTTGCAGGGATAATCCCAAGAACAGAAAGTGTATTTGCCATATCCTGAACATCGTTCACGCATCCACGCAGATCAGGTCCTCCGGCGCCAATTGGGGCATAATCATTGACCCCGACAAGTAAAGCTTTTTTTGCCATGAGCGCTACTCCGTTATTTATATAGTGAAAAGAGCCGCAGGGTTAACTTCAGGTTTTTGCTTCTGCGGTGTTCGTTGACGTGAAAAAAACCTTAACTAATGATAGTAAATCTGTCCTTCAAGCCAAAATCTTCAAAAAGTAAAACGTGAGAAACACGATGAATCAGGGTGTTCTGCTCTATGCTTTGAGATCGACTTCGCAATCCGGGTGAAGCTCAAGAAAGCGTTCAATCTCTTCTTCCGGAATCCTGTCAGCCGGGAGTTGAATTTTTTCAAGATGCTGTAGGTGCATGATCGGGTCGATGGATTCGATGAGCGTGTTTGATATATCAAGTTCTTCAAGGTTGGACAGCTCCTCCAGTCCCTCAAGAGAGGTAAGCCGGGTGTTTGCCAGACTCAGTTCCCGCAATTCGGTCAGAGCGCTTAAAGCGACTATATTTCTGATGCCGGTTTTGTTGCAGCGGAGATATTCGAGACTGTTGAGGCGCGCCAGCGGGGTGAGATCAGTAATCTTTGAATTGTCTATGCCAAGCTCAATAAGATTTTCGAGGTGAGCGATTGGTTCAAGCGAGGTGATGCCGGTTTTGTAACAGCTCAGTTTTTCAAGATTGACGAGATCTTTCAAAGGAGAGAGGTCGGTGATCATGGTTTCTGAGCAATAAAGCTCTTCAAGCTTGAAAAGCTGGCTGATCGGCTCAAGGGAGCTGACCTGGGTGCTTGAGATCCAGAGAAGTTTCAGGCTTGTAATATTGCGCAGAGGTTCGAGCGATGTAAAGTCGCAGTCGAATGCGTACAGGCGTTGCAGCATCTTCAGGTGCTGAAGCGGTTCGAGATCTTCGACAGGGGACTCATCGCAACGGAGCTGCTGGAGCTTTTCAAGAACCCGTACAGGGAGAAGATTATGAATTCTGCGGTTGTCACACCGGAGATGTGTCGTTTCCAGAAAGTCAAGCAGCTCCTGGTCTGATGGATCCTTGAGCACTTTCAGGGTTGTTTTAACCACCTCTTTCCAGTCCGAGGTCAGTGAGTTCCACCACTTTTTCCGTGCGCCACTTTCCTGAAGCAGTTCAGCTCTTGAGATACGGCGAAGATAGTCGATTTCATCAGATCGATTGAAGATCTGGCGTGGACTTTCCTGACGGGCGGGCTCTCCTGACGGAGGAATCAGATCGTTTGTGCTGACATTAAGCTTTTCAGTAAGGCAGCGGGTATACCACTCTGCTTTTTTTACCTCCAGGCTTTGATGGTGACGTTCCTGGGATTGCTGGTCAAGGGAGGATATATCTTCAAGAATGTCGTTTCCGCACCGAGGGCATATCGCACTGTTGTGAGAGAGTGGATAGCCGCAGACCGGGCATTGATTGTAGGTATTTTGCTCCAAAATTGTAATGCAGGTTGATTCATTGAAAAAATGCCCTGTAAATATAATTTATTTAAATAATAAAGAAAAAAAGTGTTACTGCCATAAAAGCGGGATGACATTATTGGAGATACCGGCCCGTGATCCGCAAAAAATGTACTATTTTCAAATTCAGAAAGCGCGGCTGCTTTGCTGGTTCTGTTCTTGACGCATGGTATGAGGCTGCTGTTTTTTTTAAGGATGAAGGTTTTCTATCGATATGGATTTTATACATTTACATACTCATACGCACTATTCGATGCAGAGTAGTCCGATTTTTCCTCATGAGTTGTTTTCGGCGGCGGTTCGGTTTGGCATGAAGAGTATTGCGGTTACTGATTATTGTGCCATGTTCAACATGCCGGAGCTGTTCAGTGAAGCGAAACACGCTGGCATCAAGCTTGTTATCGGCAGTGAGCTGCTGCTGCTTGAAACTGATACGCACCAGCACAGTCGTGTTCCGGTGTCGCCTTCGCTTGTGGTGCTTGTTCAAAACGAAGCGGGATACAGAAATCTTTGTATTCTTTTGTCGAGGGCTGCAAAGGAGGGGTTTGTCAATGGAATGCCGCATATTGAAAGTCGCCTGCTTGAGACCTGTCATGATGGTCTTGTTTGTCTTTCAGCGTACTCGTCGGGGAGAATCGGCAGGGCGCTTCTTGCTGGATCCATTGATGAGGCAGAAACCTTCACGGCTTACTATCAGGAGATTTTTGGCGATAACTTTTACCTTGAACTGCAACGCCACTCTACCCCGTTTGATGACAAGCTGAATGAGCAGATTATTGCTCTGGCAGAAAAATTTTCGATTGAACTGGTTGCCACCAATAACGTCCATTATCTTGAACGAAAGGATGCAGGTTGCTACCGGGCCATGGTTGCCAACCGAACCAAGGAAAAACTCTCCAATCAGCATTTGCTGGCGCTTGGAGGAAGCGATCATTATCTGAAGTCATCTGAGGAGATGAGTGCGCTTTTCACTGATGCACATGGAGAGTTGAGTAACACACTGCTTATCGCAGAAAAATGTTCTTACAGTTTTGGCGATAAAGAGCCGGTTCTTCCACACTTTCCTCTGCCGGAGGGGTTTGACAACGAGTTTTCCTATCTCCGTCATCTGACCTGGGAGGGGGTGAAGGAGCGTTATGCTGATTCAGCCTCTGACGGGATTAGTGCCGAGGATGTGAGGTCGAGAATAGAGCTTGAGCTCGGAGTGATCGAAAAGATGGGGTTCAGTTCCTATTT
>CAILXE010000376.1 GCA_903838095.1 uncultured Chlorobiaceae bacterium | reverse complement strand
CAAAAAGTCAAGGATATAGCAATCATGCGCTCTATGGGGATGCCAAATGGGAACATCACCCGTATTTTCATGTTCGAAGGATTGATGATCGGGATACTTGGGGTACTTATTGGCAGTCCGCTGGGTCATGTGATCTGTCATTTTGTCGCATCTATCCGTTTTGAAGCGAGTACGGCAGGAGTGCTGAAAGCCGACCGGATCAACCTCGTTGAAATGCCGGACGCTCATCTGGTCGTGATCTTTTTTGGTATCCTGATTGCCGTTCTCTCATCCTGGACCCCGGCAAGAAAGGCGACAAGGTACGTCCCCGTGAGTATTCTCCGGGGAGAAGTTGGGGCTTAGATTGGGCGGATCAAGCAGACTGCATGTGCGGCGGCACCCTCTTCCCGTCCTATGTAGCCAAGTTTTTCGTTGGTTGTAGCCTTCACTGAGACAGCCCCGATCTCTATACCCAGACAGCGAGCAATATTTTTCCGCATTTCTGTAATGTAGGATGCGATTTTAGGTGCCTCAAGAAGAAGCATTGCATCAACATTTATCGTTCTGTAGCCGTTCTTTTCGAGCAGTTTCCCTACCTGCCTGAGCAGGATCATACTGTCAATATCCTTGAATTCCAGGCTTGTATTGGGAAAGTGCAAGCCAATATCTCCCAGCGCTGCTGCACCAAGGAGTGCATCACTGACCGCGTGAAGCAGGACATCTGCATCACTGTGGCCGTCAAGCCCATCGTGTCCGGGGATAAAGACTCCACCGATGACAAGTTTTCGGCCTTCAGCAAAAGGGTGCACATCAATACCGATTCCAATACGCATGAGAAAAATGTTTAGGAGTTATAACCGAAGCTCTCAAAGATAGAATAAATCACGAATAATCAGAACCTGCCACAGGGTTGTAAAAAAATTATAAAAAAAGAGCTAACTTCTTCACAAGTGCACGGTTGCATACACAGTTCATACAGGCTCATTACAACTCATGATGGGTAGTAATCTATGACTTTTTCTCAAGTACAGCGTTTTTTCTGGATTTGTGCGGGAACTCCGGTATCAGTGATTGAAAAATATCCCACGGAGCACAGCAAATATGTCGGGATAGGGGCCACTATTTTTTTTACAGCGCTTTTTGCCGGGTTGTCAGGCGGCTATGCGCTTTATTTTGTTTTTTCTGGTACTGTCTTTGCCTGGTTGTGGTCTCTTCTGTTTGCTCTTCTCTGGGGTCTCGCGATCTTTAATCTTGACCGCTATATTGTTTCAAGTATCAAAAAAAGCTCCACATTTCTTAAGCAGTTCTATCAAGCTTCGCCGCGACTTGTTTTTGCCATTTTGATAGCTGTTGTTATTGCTCGTCCGCTTGAACTGAAAATATTCGACAAAGAGATTCGTGACCAGCTTCGGGCACGTTACCTGTCAGATCAGCAGGCACAGATTGCCAGGGTGCAACAGTCATTCAAAGCGAAATATGCCCAGGAGCTTGGGCAAATTAGCGCGTATCAGAGTGAGTATGACGCATTAAGCAGTGAGGTGAACCGGTTGCGTGAGGAACTTAAGGCAGAAGTATTTGGTACCAGCACGTCAACGACTTCCGGAATCGTTGGATATGGTCCCTATGCCAAAAACAAGGAAATCGTTGTTTTTTCCAAGCAGGTACGACTTGAATTTCTGGCAGCCCAGCTTGCAAGCTTGCAGAATTACATGAATCAGCGGAAAGCACAGGAGGGGCTTAACAACCAAATAATGCTGACTGATGAGAAGCTTGATGAAAAAGTTGAAAGAGCCGGTTTTGCAGACAGAAACTGGGCGTTGGGTGAACTGACTCATTCATCAAACGATGTGAGCCGCTCTTCGGCAAATGCCGTTTATTTTATTACACTGCTTTTTATTACGTTTGAATGTGCTCCGCTTATCGTGAAACTGCTTTCAGATATCGGGCCATCAGATGTCGATATCAGAGAGTCTGAATCCCGTATTCTTTCTTATCTGACGAATAGTTCATTTCTGTCGCGGAACCGTCTTACGCGGGAATATCGACGTCCCGGCCTGAAAATCGGTGGACGTCGTACCAGAAAATATCACTCGAATAAAAGGATAAAGGGATGAGAGTGTCAACCGACGATAAGACTTCCCGAGTATTCTTTGATGGGTATTGCTCCGGGGGCTGAAAAGTACTGTTCAATGGCGGTGGCCACTTTTTCACCGATATCGGGATAGACAAAGTTCATGGTGCCGATTTGTATTGCCTGTGAGCCAGCAAGAAGAAACTCCATAGCGTCCTCAAACCCTGCGATTCCTCCCATCCCCACAATCGGAATTTTTACGCTCTTATAGACTTCCCACACTTTTGCAAGAGCAATTGGTTTTATGGCAGGACCTGAAAGTCCGCCAGTAATGTTTTTCAGCAAAGGCCTGCGGGTTTTATAGTTTATTGCCATACCAACCACCGTGTTGATGAGTGAGACGGAGTCGGCCCCGGCCTCTTCAGCCGCAAGGGCGATCGAGCTGATGGAGGTGACGTTCGGTGTCAGCTTGATCATGAGGTGTCGGGAGGTTATCTTCCGCAGCTCGGAGACAATTTCAAAGGTGGCCTCACGGTTAACTCCCATAATCATGCACTCTCCCTTCACGTTCGGACAGGAGAGATTGATTTCGTAGCCGTCAAGACCTTCAACGTCATCAAGCCGTGAGACGACTGCGCAATAGTCGTCGATTGAGCGACCTGCAATATTGACAATGACGGCGGTGTCGAGTTGCCGAAGAAATGGAACTTTTTCCGTTATGAACCGTTCCAGCCCGACGTTGGCCAGTCCGATGGCATTAATCATTCCAGAGGGAGTTTCAGCGATTCGCTGAGGCGTATTTCCGGTTCTTGGTTCGAGAGAAATTGCTTTGGTGACCACTCCGCCAATTTTGGAAAGATCACAAAGCGTGCTGATTTCTTCCGCATAAGAGATGGTGCCGGACGCAAGCAGTACCGGTGATTTCAGATAAAGTCCCCGGCCAAGAGATACAGCCGCGCTGGTTGCTGATTTGGCAGAGTTCTGGCTCATGAGTTTAAGACGCTTGACAGGAATGGGATCCACTTTACTCCTGACTGATCCTTGCCAGTCAGGAGTAAAACGGCATACAGTTTGCTCTTCAGAGTACTACCTTAATGTTTTACATAGTAGCGAGTTGCATAGTCCCGCACCATGCGATGAGTGTTGTATTCCGGCGCTATGGTAGCGATGGCGTTCCTGATTTTTTTAATCCATTGAACAGGAATGTTGTTTTCATTTCGATCATAGAATGATGGAATGATCTGGGTTTCCAGTGCCGTGTACATTTGTTCGGCATCGAAACTATCCTGTTCCTCATGGTTTTCAAAAGATTCACCGTTACCGATGGAAAAACCGTTTTCGCCATTATAGGCTTCAGGCCACCAGCCAT
>CAILXE010000375.1 GCA_903838095.1 uncultured Chlorobiaceae bacterium | reverse complement strand
TGACATCTCTCACTATTGATCGCCACCTGCGCAAAAATATCAGTTATGATGTGATTATGCCCGGGCTTAATTACCGTATTGACGAACTGCGTTCGGCCCTGGGTCTTGTTCAGCTGAAAAAACTTAACAGCATGAATGCCAATCGTGCCGATGCAGCTTTTTCTTACCGAAAGCAGCTGGCAAAATATACCAATATCATCATCCCATGGTCTGAAGATGATCCACGCTTTCAGTCCTGTTATCACATCTTCCCGGTTTTGTTGCCTGAAGGTACGGTGAGAACCAAAGTCATCGAACATCTTGCGGCGGAGGGAATCCAGACGAGTATCCATTACCCCGCTTTCGCTCATTTCAGTGCTTACAGGGACGTCCTGAAAGATGAGCCGAAAACATCAGCGAACATAAGTTCACGGGTTCTTACATTGCCACTTTACCCCACTATAGCCCCTTCTGAAATAACGCTTGTCGTTGAAGCTTTATGGCGAGCGATAGCACAATGAAAGAAACATCTTCAGAAAGAATAATAACTGACGATTATTTTGCTATAGAGTTCTTACCTTGGGATAGCGATATCTTGGGATATAAGTCGGGAATAGTTTCATTCCTGCCTTCACTGCCTCAAAAAGGTTCCACTGTAATACTGGCTCTGAAAAAGTGTCTCACACAAGCAAAATGCGATGGGTATCGGTTTATAACGGCAAAAGTAGATGCCGACCAATTCGAATTAACCAATACATGCATTCATAACAATGGGATTCTTGTTGATACTGAAGTCTGCTTTTCAAAAAAACCGGTAAAACAGATCGCTGACGACGATAAGCCTTGTAAAAAAACAAAACAATACTGGGATGAGCGTTTTTATGGAGTTGCGGAGTCATTACATCGCAGTCGTTTTTATAGGGACCCTGAAATCGGATCAGAAAATGCGGTGAGGCTCTGGAAAGAGTCTATTCGCAATCATTGCTTGGGCAGAGCATCATACTCTGTCATTTATTTTAATTCCAGTGCACCGGTTGGTTTCATAAACGTAATAGAACAGAATAATGTGTCAAATATTTTTATCATAGGCGTTCTTCCGGGATTTCAGGGGCTAGGCATTGGCTCCCGAATGATGCGCTTTTATGAAATGAAACTGTCGGAATCAATCCATGAAATGACGGTTGATACACAACTTACTAACATCAGTGCACTAAAGCTCTATGTAAACTCTGGCTACCGGATCAAACGTTCGCAGCATATAATCCATTTTTGGCTATAATTCAGAAAGGATCACTTGTATGGAGATAACAATGCCGCTCTCACCAGGACCAAAAGTAATTCTGGCTTGTCCAACTTTCAAAGGAAAACTTTTTGAGAGATCCGATATTGAAATATCTTTAATTATTGTCGGTTGCAAATCGAGAGGAGAGGTATTCCGGTGATGCTCCCATATGAAGCCACACAAAAAGTGGATTAACCACGGGCATGCTCAGTAAAACGGTCATTATACATCAGCCTGACTTTATGCCATATCTCGGTTTTTTTCAACGGCTTATAGATGCAGACCTGTATGTGATACTTGATAATGTTCAATTTTTGAGCGGCAGCAAAAGCTGGCACAATCGTGACAAGATAAAGATACGTGACGGCAGTGATGCATGGCTGACGGTGCCAATACAGAAAATGCCACAGAAAACCCCGATCAATCTGATCATGATT
>CAILXE010000374.1 GCA_903838095.1 uncultured Chlorobiaceae bacterium | reverse complement strand
GGCAAAATGTCCGCCAGAATCAGTACCAAATGGTTTTTAAGTTTTCCTCTCAGCATTATCGCCATTGTTGCAGTCATGTTTGCCTCGCTCTGGTTCAGACCTTCCGGTTTGTTGATGTCAACAACCGGCAGAACGACCACAACGGACGGAAAATATATACGTTCAGTCAGCGAGCTGAAAGCCTACCTTGAAAAGCCGGTTTTATCAGCAAATGTTCCTGTCGCGCCTCCGGGTTATGACTTTAATGCTGCCAAGGCGCTTTGGGTTGCCAAATGCAACATTTGCCATACTCAGGAGTCAACGATGGATGCTTTTAAAACCAAGTACAAGAAGACAGGAAAAATTGATGTGATTGTGAATCGTATGCAGGCAACTCCTGGATCAGGTATCACTCTAGACGAGGCTAAAGCTATCATGATGTATATGAACGAGAAGCTCTGATATCATCTATCTTTCGTATCAGTCTTAACAAAAAAGCCTCAGGTTCTCATCTGAGGCTTTTTTGTTTGCAAGAGTTTGTTCCGGCCAGCGTTCAGCTTTTTGCGCAATAGTTGACGGTGACAGTCTCTGTTATTCCACCCCTTGCTTTCCATTCCGTGATGACAGAAAGCGATCTTGGCTTCAGAAGGGCAACAAGATCATCAAGAATTCTGTTGGTGATGTTCTCGTAAAAAATGCCGGCATTACGGAACTCAAGAAAATAATATTTCAGCGACTTCAGCTCTATGCAGCTTTTATCAGGGACATAGCGTATGATAATGGTGCCGAAATCTGGAAGTCCGGTTATGGGGCAGACTGACGTAAACTCGGGATTGACAATCTCAATGGTGTAGTCCCGGTCAGGGTAGGTATTATCGAAGAGTTCAAGAATCTCTTTTTTCATCGTGCGTCAGAGTTGATTGATTATTTTTTTTCTGCTTTGGGATATTTCCAGTCCAGAACACTCTTTTCGATGCAAAATAGAAATCCATGGCGATTTTTCGGTAACTTCTCATGATTTTTATTGCTGTTTATCGAAGTAACCTGTTGATGATTATGGTTTCATTTCCCGGGAAGGAAAATTCTGAACTTGAGCAGCTTTATCTGGAATTGGCTGCTGAGTATGATCTTTCCGAAACCACCTATACCTTTGGCGGACATACGTTCCGTTTTTTGAGTGTGATGGACAGTTATGCCCTTCTTGACCGCATTTCTCCCGAAGAGTTCATCAAGGACGAGCAGATGCCGTATTGGGCGGAAATATGGCCTTCATCTGTAGCCCTCGCTTCATTTCTGGCTGATGAACTCCAGCTTGAAGGGTTGCGAGTGATTGAAATTGGCGCTGGTGTCGGCATGGCCTCAGTTGTTGCTGCCCGTGAAGGCGCCAGTGTTCTGGCGACAGACTACTCTCTTGAAGCGCTTCGTTTTGCACGATACAATAGCATGAAAAATGGCATCAATCTTGCTTATGAGCGGCTCGACTGGCGGATGGTGCAGTGCAGCGAACAGTTCGACCTTTTGCTTGCCGCCGATGTGCTTTATGAAAGGGTGAACCTGCTTCCTATTGTTACCGCCATTGATAAACTGCTTAAACCGGGTGGCATCGCATACATTGCTGACCCCAGGCGGAGAATGGCGGAGCAATTTCTTGAATTGGCTGCGGAAAACAATTTTTCTATAACCTCTTTTCCAGGGAAGTATTCCAGCGGTTCCAAGCCTGTCGTGGTGAATATCTATCAAATGAAAAGAGCATGAAGAACAAGAAAGAACAGCTCTCTCTGCGCTGGCGCTATGATGCTGGTCATGGAGCACTTGTCTGGCACATGATGTTTACCGATCGTGGTGACCTTGTCGGCCAAAAACGTTTTGCTTCCAACAGGCAAACGCTGTTTTTTTGTATTGAACCCGACACAGGGAAGGTGTTGTGTGATAATTATCTCTTGATGGATCATGCTCTTCCTGCCGGTGACGGATGGTTCACCGGGCTTGAGACAACCAGGAAGGATTTGGCTTATTGTTACGCCTGCTTGCCACTGAGCCCGGAACACAAGGGAGTATGGGCGATCGATTTCAGAACAGGCAGGGTGGTCTGGTCACGCTCTGATATTGGTTTTGTTGCAAACCTCAATGACAGGTTTCTTGTCTCCCGCTCTTCAGTCTTTGGCGGGTTTCCCGAAAGGAGCTTTCTGTTCGTTGATCCGTTAACGGGCAGCAACATCAGTCACCATGCTCTTGACAGCGCTCAGGTCAACGCCTTGAGGAACGAAGCTGTTCCGGAGGAGATTCGGCAAAAGGTTATTCTGCCCTGCTTTTTCACTGAAGAGATGGCTGAGGCGCCTTCAGCCCTAAAGAATATTGGGTTCACGGCCCCCACACCTTGCGAATATATTCTTCAAGGAGCTCTGACCGTCGTTGCGCTTCACGAAAAGACGAAACTGACCGGGTTATGGCGATCGTCACTGAAGGTGTGGAGTACGGATCGTTTGGTCTATGCCGATAGTATGGCAGAGTGCGCCGGGACGCCGCGCCTGAATAATTTTCTGATTCGTAGCGATAATTTGTATTACCTTAAAGAGAAAGGGGAAATTGTCTGTGTCGCGCTCTCATGAAAGATTCTTCACTCTCTTCATTACCTGCCATCGTTCGGGAGAGCTCTCTGCCGGTGGGGGAGTTTCTCAGCAAGCTCAGCAGCCGCAAAAATTTGTCGCAGCATACGATTATCGCATACAGAACTGACCTTGCCCAGTTTTTCTGTTTTCTGCCGCAGCACCTCGGACTTGCCGATTTAACCAGTTTTCATCCCGAGCAGATAACAATGCTTGACGTGCGGCTGTTTATGGGCGCCTTGATTCAGCAGGGTATTCAGCCTCGCTCCATTGCCAGAAAACTTGCCGCGCTGAAAAGCTTTTTCCGATACATGCAGGAGACAGGGCAAATTAAAACCTCAGTGTTCTCAACTATCGTTACGCCAAAGTATCCACACAGGGTGCCCGGTTTTTTGACTGAACAGCAGACGGAGAAGCTTTTCAACGAGCAGCTTCCGGCTATTTCACCAGATGTTCGTACGCATGAAAAAGCGCCCCTCGATGAATCTTTTGTTCTTGAACGGGATCGCAGTATTCTTGAACTTCTCTATGGCAGCGGGCTTCGTCTTTCAGAACTGACAGGACTGACAACGGAAAACCTCAATCTTGAAGGCGGCTATGTCAAATTGACAGGAAAGGGCAGGAAGCAGAGAATTGTTCCGGTCGGAGAGCCGACTATAGTGGCGCTTAAAAAATATTTTGAAGTCCGGAGAAACTTCTTTAGAATAAGTGGGGAGGGGGATGCGGGGGCTCAACGTTATGTTTTCGTAACCAAAAGGGGCAAAAAGCTTTATCCCATGCTTATCCAGAGGTTGACCAGCAAGTATCTCGCATCAGTCACCGAACAGAAAAAGAAAAATCCACATCTGCTGCGTCATTCATTTGCCACACATCTGTTGAACAGTGGTGCCGATCTTAAAAGTGTCAGTGAAATGCTTGGGCACTGCAATCTCTCAACGACCGAAATCTATACTCATGTTACTTTTGATCGCTTGAAGGAGGTTTACCAGAAAGCGCATCCCAAGGCTTAAAATCTGCTGTGGACTCCGGATAATCTTGCTGCCGGCGTCTTGTTCTTTCATTATGTTCATCTTATTTTAATGGAGGTTATTATGACAAAAGTTCTTGACAATGATGCTGTTAATGTTAAAGTTACCCTTCGCCATTCCAATAATCATACCGATATAGAAGAGTATGCCCGCAACGCAGTGCTTGTGCTGACGAGGGTCTTTCCGGGTATAATCAGTTGTCATGTCATTCTGGATCATCAGAAGAACGACTTTGAAAAAAACAAGCTTGCAGAGATCACCGTTCATGTGCCGCAGAATGTTTTTGTAGCAAAGGAGGCTGGAGTGGCATACGAACAGGCCATAGAAAGTTGTGTTGAGGCATTGAGCCGTCAACTTTTGAAGCACAAGGAAAAAATGCAATAAATTCAGGATGAATAAGAGATACTGCAGGGCAACTGAACAGGCCCTGCAGTTTTTTAAAGTTTATTTAACAGATTGATTGCCGAAGCCATGAACCTTGATCAAAAAGGAATAAAAAAGCGATCAATAACGGTCGCCTATTTTTTTGATACGATCGGTCAGAATCAGGATATCAAATTACGGCGTCTGAACAATGTTGATGAGCAGAAACGGAG
>CAILXE010000373.1 GCA_903838095.1 uncultured Chlorobiaceae bacterium | reverse complement strand
GGCATTGGCGGCGTTGGCTCAAGGGTGTGGGAACTGCTGGCCCAGCCCGTCAGCATCGCGCAACTTACCGAGGCCATTTGCGCCAAATACGACGTGGATGCCGCCACGTGTCAGGCCGATATGGACAAGTTTGCACACGAATTGCTGCAAAACGGTCTGGTGTCGCTGGTCTGATTTGCGATACTTTGCCTCATGCAGTTGAAAACTGCCTATCCGTTTACGAAGATCATTAACAAGATTAGAGGGTTTGTAAAGTGAAGATGTCTGTTGTAATGGTGGACGGTAGTTTTAGGGAAAATTTTAGTATTATTGAGTCACTTAACAAGCAAACTTTACCCGAAAATGATTATGAAGTTCTTTGGATAGAATTCTATAGTACGGTTAGTGATGTCTTGAAACAAAAAGAGGGTGTAAGGGTTATTACTCTTAATAATGCCTCTGATAGTGAATACCATTCGTCCTTCTGTTTTAATGAAGGAATTCGACAGAGCAAAGGAGAGGTTATTGTCATTCCTGATGCAGATGTCTTGGTGGAACCGTCTTTTTTAGAAACCGTGTGGAAGGAGCATCAAGCATGTGATAGGCTCGCTATGTATATTCACCGTTTAAATGAACCTAAAGAACTTCATGACAAAAACAAAAGCTTCACCCTTGCGTATCTTAGAAATGTGACAATAGTCACTATGACAAGTAATTTCGGTGGTTGTCTTACCGTAAGAAAAAAATGGCTTTTGGAAATTAATGGCTATGAACAAAATGGTACATTTAGTTCCGGCGCTCATGCCAATGGGGCTGATGTTAACATTAGGTAAAAAAAATTTGGGCCTTCACATTATGTGGCATCCACAGGAAAAGTTGTTTCATCCTTGGCATCTAGGGACGTCAGCGAATTCTTTCAATTATCAGCTACAGCGCATTATTATTCAGTTTCGCGCAGCAACCATGATGACAACTTCGTTTCAAGGTATTGATTCAAGTAAAGATGTGGAACTTCCCGTGAGTTTACAGCAGACCCTCATTGCTGCGAAAGGGAAATCGTCTTGGAGCAAGAATGCATTATCACGGATCAAGGCTTTATTTAATAGATGTCGAAGTATCTCTAATGCCTAGCACCAATCAAGTGAAATGGGATTATGTTTCACTGTTCACATCTATAACAAATCCAGAAGGAAGCGCTGTTGTTTGGGGAGTCAAGGGTGATGCAATTGCGCGCACGCTCATAGATTTTCTGCTTATGCAGCCGAAAAAGGGGAATCCTCCTGATTTTCAATGGGCAGCAGCAGCCCAACGTTCTGATGGTGCAGTTATTGCCACAGCCTCGACCATGCTCGGCGGTGGTTTGTATTGGTCTGTAGATCATGATACGACCAGTCGGCCGCATCTGCTGATAGGCGTGAGCCCTGGCGATGTTGTTATGCGTCGAAAAGAGCCGACTACGCTCAACCACAGTTATATCAGGGAGTACCTGTCAGGCGAGCGATGTGATCGAAAGACCCCATACCATGAAGTTCATCGGGTGCCGGCGGGGGTTTTTGCTATCTGGGACTCGATCGATACGCCTCCAGAGGAAACTGAATGGAGCGGTCCGGACGTTTGGGGCGAGCCGCACTTAGAGGGCCGCCATGCCAGAGATGCATACCTCAATATATTTGATTCAACAATCGCTAAGCTCATCAAGGGCGATGCTCCTCTTGCTTCAATGTTATCTGGTGGACTGGACTCGTCTTTCGTCGTCGCAGCCCTGGCACGCCTAACCTCACCTGATCGTCCTGTTCACGCCTTTGTGCATGCTCCGCACCCTGATGCAGGCCTGAGTACTATCGGCAACTGGGACCCTGATGACAGTGAATTCGCCAAAGGAATGGAAACTGCCTATCCTGGCCGGGTAGTGGTCAGCAAGATCATAAACACCGATTTGGTGCAACCACAAGATGCTGCATTGCGGGCTGCACGGCGTTCATGGTTACCGACATTCAATCCAGGAAATCAGATATGGATGGATGCCATAGCCGAACAGGT
>CAILXE010000372.1 GCA_903838095.1 uncultured Chlorobiaceae bacterium | reverse complement strand
CTGTTTTCGAATATCTGCGACTGTCTTGTAGACCTCGGTCGCCGGAGCCGCAGTGTAGTCGTAGATGGTGGAGTTACCGTCCTTCTTTGTCTGCACGCCAACCCCAAATAGCGTCCACCCCTCTAAGGACATCGCGTCGTCAAGCCTGGTCGTTACGCTCTTGGACAATCGACCCACGAAATTGGCCGAAAATTCGCGTCCTTCGTTATTCGGCTTTCCCTTCACGCCAGATGTCAAAGCAAGCTCGTACTCAACCACGTCGTGAGCCACTAATTTCGCCTTCCCTTTAATGCGCCACGGCGGAGCAATAAATCCCTGCGCGCTTTGCGTTGCAAACTGAATACCGGTCTTTTGGTCTGAATAGTCGATTTTCCGACTACCTTTGATGCTACTTGCGCCATCTGGAAGCGCGGCCCCGAGCAACTTCAGAACGAGTTGCTGTTCCAACACTGCGCCGTCGAGTGCGTCTATCTCGTACCCCGGCTCACTTACAGTACCTTGTGTCGCCATGATCCGTCCGGCAATCATTAGGATGTTCCCCTTCCTGATTGCACTGCCGTCGGAAGTCTCAGCGATAATTTTGATGTCCTTTGTATCGCTATCCCACTGACCGTGCCACAAGGCATATCTCTCCGAATTAGGAAATGTCACTTTGAGCGTGAACACATTGAAATCGAACCAAGACGTTGGCTTGCGACAAGGATCATTGCACGGTGCATCAGCCGCGATGGCATTCGTGGCTGCAAGGCTGATCGAAAGCATCAAGATGATGCGGCGTAGTGAGTCCATGAAGGAAACTTCCTTAGTTCGAATTACCTCATCAGCCGCTCATCTCGAAATACCATCAATGGAAGCGCCAGATGCTGCGTCGATGACCCTAGCCCCAATTGCTTTTGTCGTCAATTGGCCAAATGGCTAAGCTCGCCTCGTCATCACCTCCATTGACGGTAAGCACCATGGCCGTCATTCGAACGTACAGCTAGGCTGAAATTCCACCACTGCGATTCTCAGACGCGAGCCCCTGGCTAGCCTGCACATGTGGGATGCCGGTCAATACTTGAGTAAATCCAGGTGCATCGAACTGTAATGAACCCTTTGGCCAATTAACGGGGAGGCGCCACTTGTAGGACTGGTAGCCGTTGAGAGACTTCACGGTCTCCCGCTCAACACCAGCGAGGGAGAAGGGGCACATACCAGCGGTAGGCTCGGCGTAGTCGAGCTCGAACTTCAAGCCAAATACGTCGTGAAATCGCAAATCTGCGCGGCAGACGGTAAAAAGAAAGCCATTGCCCGACTTTTCCCATTTCAATATGTAATCGATGTCAAGGACGAGATCCGCTGAGCCGTTGTCTTGCTTAAACGTGTCAAAGCGGAACCCATGCACGTGGACGTCGTGCCACGACATCTCCTCGAAGTTTTCCGTAGTCCATGGACCAGCACTGTTCATTGCAGCCTAACGTCGAGCCCAGCCGCGCCGTACGATAAGCTGGCTAGAGGCGCAGAGTTCCACGTCGTCGGTCTGCGGCGCAGGGTTAGCAGGAAATTTCACTATTGCGGCATCGAATACGGCTTCGACGAACGAACCTAAGAAACTTGGGCTGAATGGAAACGACTGCAGCCCCGCGTAATGGTAGCCAAGCAAGGCCGGTAGAGTCCCATCCAACAATTGGCAGGACTCTCCCGGAGCATTTGCGAAAGCTTCGCCGAAAATCATGATCACCGCCAATGGAACCATAAGTTCTTGCGACAAGCACAAGATCGCCAACCCTCAACTCTCGGCCATTCCGATCAAATCTGTGTTCAGTGCGGATCCGAACCATTGCCTTCTCCCGGTTATCAAACCGACCAGCTAGTCCGTACAATTGAAAATCGCAGAGCATTTCGTGTCGCTGCAACAAGCTGATTCATGGAGGGTGCTCCGAACACGTCTGTTCGCATATGCAATGATAGTACGGACAGCATACGATGGGTTGTTGTGGAGCCTAGCCACGGCAGT
>CAILXE010000371.1 GCA_903838095.1 uncultured Chlorobiaceae bacterium | reverse complement strand
GAGGTTCCACCGAAGTCATTGGTGTAGTCCGGGTCGATGCCGCTAACTGCTTCGCTTTGGTTGTATCCTAAGGCACCTTGGCGATCGGTGGTGTAGCTCCAAGAACTGGGTGCGACTACATCGGGTCCTGCGCCCACGTAACTTGATCCCCACCAATATCCTCCATCGCTGCTGGAAACCCCTTTGTACTCATCAGTGGGGCTAGATGCGCCCACACAGATAAGGTCAGTGGTCGCGGTAAGATTGCAAGGAAAGGATGTATCATAAGTATAGGGTGCATTAAGTGGACCATTGCCGGCCGAGAACACAACCGTCCGACTTGCGGCAAGGGCATCCTTGATGGCAGCTTCGACGGCTGAGCTAAAAAAACCGCCTGCCCAACCATAAGAATTGCTCAAGACTTTCGCCCCATGCAGTACAGCGAGATCGATTGATTTAACAGTATCAGCGTCAGTTGACCCACCATAAACCGGCATGATCTTGACGCCGGGGGCTGTGCCGATGGTGCCAATGACATTGTTGCGAATGGCACCCACGTTCCCTGCGCAAGCTTGCCCATGATTGTCATCGGCTGTGCGCGGTGCCCCACCCGGTAGACCTGTGTCGCCGTCATAGCCGGTGACCAGGTTTAAATCAGGATGGTTAAGTTCGACCCCCGAGTCGATGACTGCGACCACGACGCTGCTTGAAACCGATACCACATCCCAGGCTTCAGGCACATTAAGATCGTTTGCATCATTGCCCAGCCCGGCAATTTGCCCGGAGTTCTTAAGCTCGTATTCGCGGGCTCCGTATTTGTCGTTGCCCAAGGGCTCGGTATCCACGTCGGCGGTTCCAACAACGCGCACGTCATCGATGTAGAGCCCCTCGGCACTATTCGAGGAATCACTAAAGAATTTGAAAGCCACTGTAACATTGTTTTTCCGTAAAGCCGGCGGAACGCGGACCAATACTCGGCGCCAGCCATTTTGCGTCGTCGGGTCAGCCGTCAAGTCGCCGGTATAACTGACAGCCATGTAGCTAAGGAATTGAACCTGGCCTGTAGTTGAGTCAGCGATACCAACTCGCCCATAGTCCCAATACTGCGTGGAACCAGGATTCTCATACTTCGCATAAAACCAGAACTCAACATAGGCTTCCTCGAAAGAGGGGAGATTGAGCGTGGGACTTATCAGAAAATTATTGACGCCATTCGGATAAGGTCCTGGCGCTGCTACACCCTGAGTGCCCGCCCCGGTCATATAAATAGCGCCGTTGCCACTATGCTTGCGCAAGCTCTGGATAACTGGCCTTGCATCTACACTTCCGCTTATATCGAAAGTAGTCTTCCATCCCGGAGTACCGGATTCAAAGCCTTCCGACAGCAGCGTTGTCCAGCCCACGGATAAGGTCAGGAAGTCCATCTTGGGAAGCGCAGGAATGAAGCCGTCAGACACTGCCTCGGAAAACGCAGGTATGAAGCCGTCCGCGACCGTTATAGGAAAACCCGGCTGACCTAGGGGAATCTTGATGTTCATCGGTTCGGAAATGGCCGGGCGTGGTGGCCCATCCAAAGGAACAACGACGAAGTTCGGCTCGGCGTAGGTGATTCCCGGAAGGGCTGCCAAGGTACTGCTGACTGTGAAAACCCTTCCATTTTCAGGCGCAGAAAGTTTGACAATATAAGTTTTCGGCCTGAGTAGACGCAGGTCGAGCAACCCTTGTCCACCTGCGTTTCCATCAAGGAAAGCCTTTGCCTCATCAGCCGTGATCTCGCGATCAAATGCCACGATAACTTCATCTGAGGGTATCAGCAGGGAGTCACCCTGTTCGAAAACCGGCTGAGCAGGGATTCCTGCCTGCGCTGCTACAAGTGGCGCTGCCAACGGAGCAACCTGAGTCGAGTTTATGCCCTTGGCATCGACTTGAGGCATCCGAAAGATAGCAAAATTATGAGTGCGGAGCGCATCGGTTTCGCTCAGAGGGTCTTTGTGCCAATTATTCGTAGTGGAAAATGCTGTAAGAGCAGGATCATCGGCCTTGACGGCGACAAAAGATTCACTCGGCTGCAGTACGATCAATTGATCGTGGTAGCGATAAGAGTATTGCGTTTTTGAGTCTGTTGCTTCTTGTTTTTGGGTTGGTGGAACGTTTTGCGATAATGCGTTTTGAACAGGGAATAGTATCCCTGTTAAAACAGTTAAAATTAAAACTTTAAAAGATAGATTTCTCATGGTTTTCTCGCTTTTGAAAGTATGCCGAATACAACGGTTTTCGCAACGAAGTTGTGTTGCATGTCACCCCATTTAATGCTGTTAATTTGGTGATAAGTGCAATGTTTTTTAGTCTCATAATGATCGCCTTGATATTTTGGGTATTGGAATATTAAATTGATGTTGCAATGCTATTCTTTGATTAGATTTTTGTGTTGGACTGAGCCGGACGGGTTTTGCAAACCCGTCCGTATCGTTTCTGCCATGCTGCGTTAACTGCATTTTAGCTTTAAGTTGTTTGTAACATTAAGGACTGGGTTGTGCCGGTTTCGTTGATTAAACCATTACCAGCGTTAGTAAATGAGTCCAATATTGAATGAGAAAGCCCCAGTAGATGTTGTTGTCAGCGCTAGACCGATTAAAATTCGATTAATTTTCATTTTATTTCCCTTATGTATAAATAATTTCTAAACGGCTCGACGTTTTTCTAAAAATAACCAACCAAACAAAGCTGAGCCGAACAGCCAAATTGCGGCAGGCATTGGGACTACTTGTGAGGGTGCAACGTCCCCTGGGCGCACAAGCCAAACGGAACCACCAAGAAAGGTATCTACTGGCTTACTTTGACCGGCTATTCCTCCAGAAATACCAGGAATTGTTCTAAAAAAGAACTGTCTTCCGGTATCCCCTAATGAAAAATAGTAACTTGACCAATAGTACGCTTGAATATTGGTAAAGTGGTCATTCGCGCCGGAGCCGAATGTAACTGTGCCTATTTTGTTTGAACCATAACTACCAGGGAGTTCATTGTATAGGTTTGTTAATTCATCTATGCTGGGCAAACGCCACCCTGTCAGTCCATAATAACCGCCCATACCAGTGTTCGCTCTGTTCACAATGCCTCGAGCTTGACTTAGGGTTTGGTTGTAGCCAGCAGCGGCGAATTGTGTCCAAGTAATGTCTTGTAGGGAGTCGTAAACTAATCCATAACCTTGACTTATGTGTTCATCACGGTAAATCAAAGCCGCATCTGCTTTAGAAATATTTAATACCGACAAAGTTAGCAAAGTACCAGCTATCAATAAGTCGCTTGACAATAATTTAGTTTTCATTTTTGTACCCTCACTTATAAACCCT
>CAILXE010000370.1 GCA_903838095.1 uncultured Chlorobiaceae bacterium | reverse complement strand
GGGTTGCTGCTTGGCCATCCTCCTTCAATATAGTCCATGCCAAACTCGTCAAGCTTCTGGGCAATAAGCAGTTTGTCCTGCACCGACAGGTTGATATGCTCTCCCTGCGTACCGTCACGCAGAGTAGTGTCGTAAAGTTCTATTGAGTTTGTTGCAGCAGTCATAAATCAGCTTTGAGCCATTAAATTTTCCTGTCGGGCATAGGCAAAAATACCTCCAGCCTCGACGATGTTAAAGACACTGCCAAGAGGATTAAGCTTGTAAGTGACCTGGTTTGTCAGATTTTCGATGGTGTTCGCCTGAACATCAATTTTCAGCTCATCGCCAGTTTTGATGACCTGGTTAAGCTGCTCTGCGGTTTCATAAGGAATCGCAAAGCCGCCATCAACACAGTTGCGATAAAAAATTCTCGCATAAGACTCGGCGATAATCGCTTTAACGCCAGCTACTTTTAATGCGAATGGCGCATGTTCGCGAGAAGAACCACATCCGAAGTTGGGGCCGGCAATAATGATCGTAAATGCTGAACGCACCTCGCCATCTGCAATAAAAGGAATATTGCCATCCGGAAGTCCACCCTGCTCGGGAGGCACGCCTGACAGAGCATATTTGCCATACAGCACTACCTCTTCAGGATCGGAGAGGCTGTAGACCAGATGTTCTGCAGGAATAATCTGGTCGGTATCAATATTCTTGCCTAATACATAAGCTTTTCCCTGAATGATCGTTTCCATAGTGTTTTATTCTCCTGTACAAGTGCGATCAGAGGAAATCTCTCGGATCGGTGAGTTTACCCGTAATTGCCGATGCGGCTGCCGTGAGCGGCGATGCAAGATATACACCTGCATGTTTACTGCCCATTCGTCCGGGGAAATTGCGGTTTGTGGTAGAGACGACGATATCATTGTCAACCGAGCGCCCGACGGTATCGGCAGGGCCACCCAGACATGCTGCGCATGAAGGGAGGGCAACGCTGCATCCTGCGTCCTCAAAAATCTTTTTCAGGCTGACCCCTTCGTACTGTTCAGTTTCAAGACTGCGTGCAACCTGAACGGTCGCGGGAACAATGTTGGTTGTTACGGCAACCTTCTGCCCCTTCAGAATTTTTGCCGCCATCACAAAATCGGTCAGTTTGCCGCCCGTGCAGGAGCCAATGTATGATTTGGTGATTTTTGTGCCTGCGACACTTCTCACCGTAGCGCGGTTGTCAGGGCTGTGCGGCTGCGCAACCACCGGTTCAAGATCACGGACGTTGTAATGATATTTGCTGTGATACAGGGCGTCCGAATCACTCTGGAAGAGTTCGTAAGGCTTGCTGCTTCTTGCCTTCACATACTCCTCGGCAATTGTGTCAGCGGCGATAATGCCATTCATGCCTCCGGCTTCAATAGCCATATTGGTCAGCGTCATTCGCTCTTCCATGGGAAGGGAGAAGATTGCCTCACCATCAAATTCCATGGCTCTGTAGGTTGCGCCGTCTGTGGTGATATCGCCGAGAATCTGGAGAATCAGATCTTTGGCGGTAAGCCAGGGGGGCATCACTCCATCAAAGGTGAACTTTATGGATTCAGGGACTTTTTCCCAGAGTTTACCGGTGCCAAGAATGAACGCAGCATCAGTGTTGCCAATGCCAGTGCCGAACATGCCGAATGCGCCTGACGTACAGGTGTGGGAATCGGTGCCGAAAAGCACGGTTCCGGGGAGGTTGAACCCCTCTTCAGCCAAAGCAACATGACATACGCCTTTGTATCGGTCAGTGCCAACATCGTAGTAGTGCTTCAGCCCCTGTTTTTTTGCAAACTCTCTCAACAGGTCAATGTTGCGGTGGGCGTGCTCATTAGCCGTAAAGATATAGTGATCGGGCAGCACAACAATTTTTTCCGGATCCCAAACTTTGGCATCAGGGCCAAACTCCTCTTTGAAAATATCAAAGGTTGGTGGGCCGCAGACATCGTGGGTGAGAAGGATATCGACATTCAGCCAAACACTTTCGCCAACATCGACAAATTTTCTGTTTGCTGCCTTAGCAAGAATTTTCTGGGTTATGGTTTGTGCCATGGTTTCAGTGATAGTATTGTTTCATCAGGCGCCAAGATGTTTTACAATTGCCTCGGTCATTTCTGTGGTTGAAATCACAGGATCACCTGGATTGGCGATATCAGCAGTCCGTAATCCTGATGCGAGGGTTGCCTCAATTGCCTGTTCGATCTCTCTTGCAATTTCCGGCAGGTGGAAACTGTGCTCGAACATCATGGCGACTGATGCAATAGTGGCAATCGGGTTTGCCTTGTTCTGGCCGGCAATATCCGGAGCGCTGCCATGGATTGGTTCGTAGAGAGCATGTTTTGTGCCGATGCTTGCCGAAGGGAGCATACCGAGACTTCCGGTAATCATGCCGGCAATGTCGCTCAGAATATCACCAAAGAGGTTTCCCGTGACAATAACATCAAACTGTCTCGGGTTGCGGACAATCTGCATCGCAGCGTTATCAACATACATGTCGCTCAGCTCAACATCTGTAAACTCTTTGTGGACTTCGTGCACCACATTGCGCCAGAATTGCGAGACTTCAAGCACATTTGCCTTATCAATGGACATAACTCTGCCCTTGCGCTTGCGGGCGGCTTCAAAAGCGAGACGGGCAAT
>CAILXE010000369.1 GCA_903838095.1 uncultured Chlorobiaceae bacterium | reverse complement strand
CTGATGTGGAGCGTGAGCTGCTCAAGAATTCGCTCCGTCGAAGCTGATGGCTCAAGCTTCTGCCACTGGTGGAAGTTGGATTTGTCGAGCTTGAGCACCTTGAAGCCGCGATCCTGCTTGGCGGCATTGTCGAGATCAAGCTTTCCCTCTTCTTCAGTGTTGAACTTCTTGATGACCCGGCGGATACGCTCTTTGCCAATATCTGGAATCGTTTTATACCCGGCCTTGAAGGCTTCGCTGTCGGGTGCGCAGGGTTCTGGGAGCTGGACAAGAATGAATTTACGGTTACCGCCATCTTTATTTAGATCAAGAACTGCGTGAGCAGTTGTGGCTGAACCAGCAAAAAAATCCAAATAAATCCCATCTTTATCTTCCGTGTTGTTAAGTACGAAGGATATTAAATATCGCAACAATTTTTTAGGCTTTGGAAAGCTAAATATATCTTCACCTAATAACCCTGCCACTTCCTCTGTTCCTTCTTGATTGAAGGGACCATTTAACGAAGAAATTGGCTTTCCTTTGCGAACAATACCTAATTCGTTTTTAAGGTATACTTTTGCCCTGACACTATACTCTCCATTTTTCTTTTTCTTAAATACAATTTCATTGTCTTGAATTGCTTTTAATAATCGTTTTTCTTCCCAAACCCATTGTTTACGTGGCTTAATTATTTCCCCATTATATTCAATAGTGTATTGTAAGTTTATACGATCATCCAAACTTTTTGTCATTAGAGGTTGAGTAATATACCCACCACGAACAGAATATTTTTCATCTTTCTTTTTTTCATATTCATCCATCTGCTCCTTTGTTAATTCAGCTTCAATATCAATCAATTTCAATTTTGAATAACAAAAGATATATTCGTGAACCTCAATTAATCCTTTTGTTTTTGCCCCAGCTCCATACTTATTTTTCCATGAAAAAACTCCAACTAAAGCTTCCTCCCCGAAAATCTCATCGCACATCTTCCGCAGATTGCTCACCTCGTTGTCATCAATGCTGATAAAAATCACACCATCATCCCGTAACAGATTCCTTGCCAGATAGAGCCGGGGGTACATCATGTTCAGCCACTTTGTGTGGAAGCGCCCCTCATTGGCGGTGTTGGTGCTGAACTTCTTGCCATCACCGTCAATCAGTCCGGCATACTCCAGATAGGTCTCAAGGGTTTCACTGAAGTTGTCGGGGTAGATGAACTCTTTGCCGGTGTTGTAAGGCGGGTCTATGTAGATCATCTTCACCTTGCCGTAGTAGCTGGTCTGAAGTAGCTTGAGCACTTCGAGGTTGTCGCCCTCAATGAAGATGTTTTCGGTGGTATCGAAATTCACTGACTCGGCGCGACAGGGCTTGAGCGTAGCGGAGCTGAGCGTCTGGATCAGGTGCAGTGCCTCTTTTTTACCGGACCACTCCATACCGTAGCGCTCACGGCGTGACTCGAAAGTGTCGCTGAAGGTGCCGAGTTCGGCCTGGAGTTTTGCAAAGTCGATGGACTCTGTCAGTTCGCCGTTATCGTTGTAGGTTTCGGTAAAGACGGTTGGAAAAAGCTGTTTCAGCCGGGCACGGTTTTCGGCGGCTATGTCGAGCGTGGTTCCTTTGATCTTTTCGGGCTGGATCTCTGCCATAGTCTTTAACAATGTGGGGTTTAGTTCATCGACCAGCGAATGTTGAAGAGGGTTTTCTCTTCAACGGTCTGCTTGAGCCGCTCTTCAACGGTATCGAGCAGTTCGT
>CAILXE010000368.1 GCA_903838095.1 uncultured Chlorobiaceae bacterium | reverse complement strand
TTTCAGAAAAAAGGATATAATTGAATCATCTCAAATGAGATGCACAATACTTTCAAGGTAATTGAATGGTGATTATTTTATTGTGTCGTATCCTGAATTATTGAATAAATATCCATTGAGGCGCAAATATTAAGCTTTTTTACCGTAATCCGCAACAAACTTATGGTCTTTCTGAACATGTCGTGTCATAGAAAAGGTCTCAAGATTATTACCGTCTTGTTGTTGCTTTTTCCGATGATTTTTTTGCTTCATTGCACCCAGCGTCCGGCTGACGATACTGCCCGCAGCGGCCAGATGAGTATTGCGGTCGATCGTCAGTTTGAAGATATCATTGGGAGTGAGGTAACGATGTTCAGCAGTTATTATCCTGATGCTCATATCAGCCTCATGGCAGTCAGTTCCAACAAAAGTCTCAAACTTCTTCTTAATCACCAGGTGAGGGCGGCTTTGATTGGCGGTGAACCTGAGGTTGCTGAAGATTCGCTTTTGGCAGCCCTGAAATCACCGCTTCGACGAGAACCCATCGCCCGTGACGCTATGATATGCATTGTGAATGTGGTCAACCCGGCCAAACAAATCTCTCTTGAGGAAATCAAGGACTTATTTATTGGAAAAGGGAAAAGCGGCATGATTCCTCTTGTAACCGCAGATGATCTCCGCCTGCATTCTTTTTTAGCAACAAAAACAGGTGGAAAAAGATCGGATTTGCGTGCATGGGCGTGCAGCAGCGATGAAGAGCTGATGAACCGGGTTTCTGCTGACAAAAAGGCAGTTGGACTGCTTTTTCGTTCATCGTTCAATATGGTCAGCCAAAACAAAAAAAGATCAGATTCTGTCAGGATACTTCCTGTTGCCAAAGAGGGTAGTGCATCTTTGCCTACTCAGCAAAATATCTTCGATGGGAGCTATCCTCTTGTTACGACCGTTTACTATGTATATTATCCCGGTGATGCACTTGCCGCAGGCTTTGGCGCATGGCTCGGAAGTGAGGGACAGAAAGCATTTGAAAGAAGTGATCTGGCCCCGTTCAAGCTTGTTGAAAGGACTATTACGTTAAAATAACTCTATGAACAGGGCGCAGCTTACTATAAAAAAAATATCACCCTTACAGGCAATTGTCTATACAGGAACACTCAGTCTCGTCATTATCATTGTCGGTACTGTCGGGTTTTTCATTACACAAAAAAGCCTGCTTGAAAAGGTTCAAAAAAAACAGGCATGTTACCTCGACCTTGTCGATTTCAGGGGTAAACTGCTGGAGTTTGGGCTTTCCAGAGATGTTTCCAGTGTTACAATGGAAACGGACATTGGGCAGCGTCCTGAAGTATTGTTCTTTATGTACAATAAAATCCTCAGCCAGATGCGTGAAGCTGGCTTGCACCCTCACACATCTTTCCATCTTTCCAAAGAAAGTTGGCCGACACTTCTTGCCGGTGATAATTTGAAGCTTTTCAGTCTCGAACTTGAAAAAAACATTGAGACGGCTAAAGTCGAGTCTAAAAGTGCTTCGATCAAACTTCTGGTGATCAATGAGTTTTTTCTCTTTTTCATTCTTGCTGTCTTGTTGACGCTGAGTATTACTGCAGGGTGGATGTTACATAATAATTATCGGCAGACACTCATCCCGCTTGCCCAGCTTGTAGGACAACTGAAGTTGCTCAACAGAAACATACCTGAAAGTATTCATGATACCGCTGAGGAGATGAAAAAGGAGCT
>CAILXE010000367.1 GCA_903838095.1 uncultured Chlorobiaceae bacterium | reverse complement strand
GCCTCGGCTGCTCAAAAAATACTGTGGATTCTGAGCGTCTTATGGCCCAGGCAGAGGCTTCCGGCATTACTTTTGCAGAACATGTCGATGATGCTGACACCATTCTGATCAACTCCTGTGGCTTTATTGAAGATGCAAAGGAGGAATCAATTGCTGAAACACTTGCCGCCATTGACAAAAAGGCAGAGGGAAAAATTCAGAAGGTCTTTGTGATGGGTTGCCTCAGCGAGCTTTACCGACAGGAAATGAAGAAGGAGATGCCGGAAGTTGACGGCTTTTTCGGCACGCGTGAACTGTCGGAAGTACTTTCCGCCATAGGTGCCTCGTATCGTGAAGAGCTGTTTGACCGGCGATCGCTGCTTACTCCTTCCCACTACTCGTACCTCAAGATTGCCGAAGGGTGTAACAGAGGATGCTCGTTCTGCTCCATCCCGAAAATCAGGGGGCGCTACCGGAGCCAGCCAATTGACCAGCTTCTGCGTGAAGCCGCGCTGTTGCAGCAATCCGGCGTTAAAGAACTGAATGTGATAGCCCAGGACATCAGCATGTACGGCTTCGACTCGATGGGCAAATCGATGCTGAATGAGCTGGTGCTCCGCCTGTCGGACATGGATTTTGAATGGATACGGCTGCTGTACGCCTACCCCGTTAACTTTCCGCTTGAGGTGATTGAGACGATGCGGAATCGGGAAAATATCTGCAACTATCTCGACCTTCCCTTGCAGCACTGTAATGACCGTATTCTTCGCTCAATGAACAGGGGAATCAACAAACAGGAGACTATCCGGCTTCTTGAGACGATACGGGAGAAAAACCCCGACATACGACTGCGAACCACCATGATTGCCGGTTACCCCGGTGAAACCCGTGAGGAGTTTGAAGAGCTGCTGGCGTTTGTAGAGACGACCCGTTTCGACAGGCTCGGCTGTTTCCCCTACTGCCACGAGGAGTTTGCACCTTCGTTCGCACTTGAAGATACCGTCACTCCAGAAGAGAAGCAGGAACGGTTAGCAGAACTTATGGAAGTCCAGGAAGCTGTCGCTGATGAAAACAACCGCTTCTTTGAAGGTAAAACCATCAAGGTACTGATTGAGCAGGTTGAGGAGAACACTGCTTTCGGCAGAACAGAGTATGATGCTCCAGAGGTCGATAACGAATGTATCCTTGCCATTGAAAACGCGCCCATCCCTGTTGGTTCATTTTGCATGGCAAGCATCAGCGAAACATCAGCTTATGAACTGTTCGGAAAGGTTATAAGCTAAGACAATGTCATGAGCATCAGGTATCTGACATCCCGGCCTCACGTTTCAAGAGGAAGCTTTTCAGAAAAAATACTGACACAGATTCGGCACGAATTCGGCGCGGAAGTTGAACCCTTCACCTTGCATCTGCCAGTTCCGGAACTGCTCGCAGGAGTATGGATGGCTTGCAGGGAAACGCTGCTTGCCGGAAACGGCGCCAGAGAGGCAAAAGAGGTTGTTGCCACTGCGGTTTCGATGCTCAACCAATGCCCCTATTGTGTTGATGCCCACAGCATGATGCTGCTGGGAGCCTCTGGAGATGACTTTTCCCGGGCTCTTCACAAACCAGAACTTTCACCGTTTGCTGCGTGGGGCACGGCTACCCGAACTCCATTCTCTCCCATTCTGGCAACCCCGCCATTTTCTTTCGATGAGGCCCCGGCATTTATTGGTACCGCAGTTGTATTCCACTACATCAACAGGATGGTCACCATTCTGTTGGGAACTTCTCCACTCCCGTTTACGGAGGGGCTCCCAAAAATGGTTGCAATGCGAATGGCCGCATGGTATTTTGGAAAAGCTGTCAATCAACCAAAGCAACCCGGAACATCGATCGACCTGCTGCCAGAAGCACCACTGCCTGAAGACTTGTTATGGGCAAAGCCATCACCCTCAATCGCAGAAGCCTTTGCCCGTTTTGCGCAGGTTATTGAAAACGCAGGTACTCTTGCTCTTCCGCAGGAGGTCAGAACAATGGTCAACCATGCAGTGCAAGAGTGGCAAGGCAACGATCAAGACCTGGATAACCGATGGTGTGAAGAGGCAATAGCTTGCCTGGATGAAGCAAATAAGTGTGCCGGACGCCTTGCGCTTTTGACCGCACTCGCTCCCTGGCGGGCCAGTGAAACAATAGTTCGTGACTTTTCTTCCAACTTCCCCGGAGATAATCTGCTTGTATCCGCGCTTGCATGGAGCAGCTTCTCTGCCGCAAGAAAAATTGGCACTTGGCTGACATTGCCAAACCCCGCCACCAGACCCTGAGTACATACCATATTTGCGGTATTTTTATGGCATAAGCTTGGAATCATCACCATCATTGTGCTTTATTAACGATTGTTAATCAAACAGTGACACAATGAGACATAAAAAGCATACCCCAATCTTTTCCAAAAGCATCTGCTGTTGCCGCAGAAAAACATGTCGTGACAGAAAGATTTTCTGTTTGTGTCCGTAGAACCTTATAGCTCATTAGCTGCGACCGGTTCCTGACATACAGGGAACCGGTTTTTTTTTGCCTTGATCAACGTATAACATTATTTAAAAAAGGAGATATCATGAATTTTGAATGGACTAAAAAAATTACACTTGCGGTAACGCTTGTTCTGGCATCCGGAGTGCCGGGAAGCATTGCTGAGGCTGCTGGCGCTTCGACACTGCTCAATGTCTCTTATGACCCCACAAGGGAACTTTATCAGAGTGAAAATGCTGCTTTTATTCAGTACTGGCAGAAAAAAACAGGACAGACAGTAAAAATCGACCAGTCTCACGGTGGCTCAGGAAAGCAGGCGCGCGCTGTCATTGATGGCCTTGAGGCTGATGTGGTAACACTGGCGTTAGCATACGACATTGACGCCATCGCCGACAGCAAGCTGTTGGCCCCCAACTGGCAGAGCAGGCTTCCCAACAACAGCACTCCTTACACATCCACCATCGTCTTCGTTGTCAGAAAAGGTAACCCCAAACAGATCAGAAGCTGGGATGATTTAGCCAAAACCGGTGTTTCAGTCATTACACCGAATCCAAAAACTTCAGGAGGTGCCCGATGGAACTACCTCGCCGCCTGGGGGTACAAACAAAAACAGACTGGTTCGGCACAAAAGGCAAAAGAATTTGTCAAATCGATTTATAGAAATGTGCCAGTCCTTGATACCGGCGCCCGTGGCTCAACATTGACTTTTGCACAGCGTGGCCTTGGTGATGTGCTCCTTGCATGGGAAAATGAGGCTCACCTTATTCTCAAGGAGTTCGGATCGGACAAATATGAAATTGTCTCGCCTGCAGTCAGTATCCTTGCGGAGCCCCCGGTCGCTGTTGTCGATAAAAACGTGGCAAAACATGGCTCCCGTAAACTTGCCGAAGCTTATCTGAACTTCCTCTACACTCCGCAAGCCCAGGATATTATTGCCCAGAATTCTTACCGCCCGCGAAATGCTGCTGCACTGAAAAAATATGCGGCCAACTTCCCGAAGATCAAACTTTTTACCCTGAACGAGGTATTCGGAAACTGGCGCACCGCCCAGAAAACCCACTTTAATGATGGTGGAGTGTTTGATCAGATCTACGTTCCTTGATCAAGAGAGATATTCACCACTGAAAGAGCAGAGACAAGCGATACTCTCTGCTCTTTTTATTAAGAAAAACAAAGACGATGGGACTATTTCAAACGAAAAGACGCAACATTCTTCCTGGTTTTGGATTGTCGATGGGATACACCGTATTCTATCTCTCGGCAATCGTGATTGTGCCGCTGAGCATGATTTTTTTTAACACTGTTCCTATGGGATGGGAACCATTTGTTCATGCTGTAACGGCACCCCGCGTCCTTGCATCGTACAGGCTGAGCTTTTCAACCGCTTTCTTTGCAGCAGTTTTTGATGCTGCCGCCGGACTGTTGACCGCATGGGTGCTGGTTCGTTACCGATTTCCCGGCAAACAGTTTCTTGATGCGCTTGTTGATCTCCCGTTTGCACTGCCCACCGCTGTTGCCGGTATCTGTTTTGCAACACTCTATTCACCAATGGGATGGCTTGGTGAGACCCTGATCAAATGGAATATTGAGATCATCAACTCGGCAACAGGTATTGTTGTCGCGCTTGTTTTTATCGGCTTCCCTTTTGTTGTGCGTACCATCCAGCCTGTTCTGGAAGAGGTTGAACAGGAGATCGAAGAGGCCGCGCACTGTTTGGGTGCAACTCGCTGGCAGACCTTCAGAAAAATCCTCCTGCCCCATCTCTTTCCTGCACTGCTCACAGGCTCAACCCTCGCATTTGCGCGAGGAATCGGAGAGTACGGCTCGGTCATCTTCATTGCAGGAAACCTGCCCATGAAAACCGAAATCGCTCCGCTGATGATCATGTCGAAACTTGACCAGTTTGATTATGCAGGAGCATCTGCTGTTGCTCTGGTCCTTTTACTTATCTCTTTTTCCATGCTTCTGGTGCTGAACGCCGTGCAGGAGTGGCAACAGAAAGAATACCGTTAACCTGTCATGCTGAAACCAACAACCACTGAAAGCGGCCCTATTGTTAAAAAAAGAGTTTCGGATCCTTTACCGATAAGGATTTTGCTTATAGGGGCAATGCTGCTTTTTTTTACCGCATTTATCTTTCTGCCGCTGGGCCTGGTCTTTGCTCAGGCATTTCAGAAAGGATGGACCTTGTATCTGGAATCCATTACTGAGCCTTATGCGCTTGAAGCAGTCAAACTCACACTGATCACTGTTGCAATCGTTGTGCCTCTGAACGCTTTTTTTGGCGTGACGGCGGCATGGGCCATCACAAAATTTAATTTCAGCGGAAAAGCGGCGTTGAAAACCATTCTTGATCTTCCGTTTGCGGTCTCTCCGGTTATCGCCGGCCTGATATTTGTTTTGTTGGTCGGAAGCCGCACCCCTTTTGGAAGCTGGCTGGGTGAACATGGCATCAAAATTATTTTTTCAACACCGGGGATCGTCATTGCGACCCTCTTTGTCACCTTTCCGTTTGTCGTACGAGAACTGATTCCTCTGATGGAAGCACAGGGAAGAGACGAAGAGGAAGCCGCCCTGACGCTCGGCGCAAAAGGATGGCAGATATTTGGGAAAATCACTCTGCCCAATATCAGTTGGGGGCTTCTGTATGGGATGATCCTCTGCGGTGCGCGCTCTATCGGTGAATTCGGCGCAGTCTCGGTGGTCTCCGGCCATATTCGTGGCCAGACAAATACCATTCCGCTGCATGTCGAAATTCTCTACAGCGAATACAACTTCACGGCCTCCTTCGCCGTGGCATCGATCCTTGTTTTCCTGGCCTTGCTCACCGTGGGAATCAAAGTGACAATGGAAAAACAATTCAAGAAAAACAGCATTCACCATCAGGATTAGAAATGGGTATAGAACTTCAGAACATTACCAAGAAATTTACTGGCTACACCGCGCTTGACAATATCAGCCTCAGTGTGGCATCGGGAGAGCTTCTGGCATTGCTTGGGCCATCAGGGTGCGGAAAAACGACTCTGTTGCGCATTATTGCCGGCCTGGAACTGCCTGATCAGGGCAAAATCATTCTTGAAAACAAGGACACAACAAACCTGCCTCCCCGAAAGAAAAATGTTGGCTTTGTCTTTCAGCACTACGCGCTGTTCAGACGACTGACGGTCTTTGAAAACATTGCGTTCGGACTGAAGGTGCTGCCGCGAAAAGAGCGTCCTTCCAGAGCGGAAATCCGTGACCGTGTCGAACATCTGCTGAAACTGGTGCAGATGGATTGGGCACAAAAACGTTACCCATCCCAGCTTTCCGGTGGGCAGCGGCAGCGTGTCGCCCTTGCCCGGGCTCTTGCCGTCAATCCGAAGGTCTTGCTCCTTGATGAACCATTTTCTGCACTTGATGCGAAGGTACGCCAGGAGCTGCGGCGCTGGCTCAGAAAACTGCATGATGAAATCCACGTAACCAGTATTTTTGTCACTCATGATCAGGAAGAAGCTCTTGAGCTGGCAGACCGGATTGTTGTGGTCAACAAAGGAAAAATTGAACAGCAGGGCACTCCCCAGGAGGTTTATGACCATCCGGTAAATGCCTTCGTCTATAACTTTCTCGGGAACGTCAACGTCTTCCACGGTCGAGTCAAAAATGGCAAAGTCTCCCTTGGCCCTCACCATGTCGATGCACCGGATGAGCTGAAACACGCTGAAGAAAAACCGAGTCAGGCGTTTGTACGGCCTCATGAAATAGGCATCAGCAGAATCCGGAGCAGTGAAGCCGATCTTACTGGCACCATCAGGGAGGTGCGGCTCATGGGTGGACTGATTGGGCTGAACCTTGACTGTGAGGGATTTGAACACACGGTTGATGCTGAAATACCGAGAGAGCTTTATATCAATCTGGAGCTTGCCAAAGGTGATACGGTGTTTGTCTCGCTGAATCGGGTGAAGGTGTTTACGGGGGACTACGTTATCTGATAACAATGAACGCTGCCTTCCATCTGTCGGGAGGCAACGTTTGGCATGACAACAAAAACGTCATATTTGGTAGCCGATGATGATCTCCTTCGTTTTGAGCAAGCCTGCCACTAAACTCACTGCCTCATCAACAGT
>CAILXE010000366.1 GCA_903838095.1 uncultured Chlorobiaceae bacterium | reverse complement strand
TGTCCCGCCTTAAGTGGGTAGCCAAAACTTCTAAAACCAATGCCACGACTGCGTACGTTGGTGTGCCAACCCCAACATTTTCAATGTATAGGCTATCAGATACGCGGTGTGTACCCTAATATAAAATGACAGCTAACTTTGATATCACTGCTTAACAAACACCACAAACCCATTCGCAGGAATCACTACACTAATACGCCCCTGATTAGAGGAAATAACCGCCCCACCATTGCCGATGTTATTACCACCATAAATGGCGGCGTCGCTGTTAAAAATCTCTTTCCAGCTGACGTTAGGTATGCCCAACAAATCCTTTTCTATTACATAACCGTTAGAGAAAGCAGTATTGTTGAAGCTTGCTACGATAATGACTTCCTCGTTTCCGCTCCATCGTTTGAAAGCAAGGACGCGATTAGTGTTCAATACATGCAGGATATCAATGTTGTGGCTGCGGATGGAGCGCAATCGTCGACTGAGAGTGATGAGTTCCTGATAAAAACGAAAGAGCTTCTTGCCGCTCCCGTTCCTGTCACCAAGAATGTCTTCGCGGTTTGACAGAAAATTATTGTAGGTATAGCGTTTTTGCGCTCCGATCTCTTCACCCATAAAGAACATGGGTGTGCCTGCGGAGAGTATGGAAAAGCCAAAACATAAGCGAGAACGCGCCTCTGCCCAAAAGCGCGTGTCGCCGATAATCGCAGCGTCATTTACTGCTGTCACCATAGTTCTGGCAGTACCGCCCGCATTGCCGGCTTCGTCGTGGGATTCATGAAAGATGACCTGGTCATTGCTGGTGCCAAACAGAGCGCCAGAAAACTGATCCATTCTGAGCGGCTCGCTGCCGCCGAATCCGGCTTGTTTCAAAAGATGCGCTCTGTCCCCGGCCATATCAGAGTCGCCAATTAAGCTGTGATAAAAAGCTAATTCCCATTTTGCATTGAAACCTAATCCGCCTTGTGCCGGAGATTTTGTCACAGCATCCCACCCCGTGTGATCTTCTGCAATAAGCATCGCTGTGGGCTTGATCATGTGCAGAGTCCGGCTCCACTCACGCAGGAACTTCTGCCCGAAAAGGTTAGCGCTACCGATTGCGTGCCCATTAGCATGAAGCGCGTTGTCGCGATGAATCGCCTGAGTCAGATCCACACGCAACCCGTCAACATGCATTTCCTCGATGAGAAAGGCAGCGCTGCTGATGAACTGCTGGCGCATAGTCTCTTCCCAAAATCGCGGAGTAAAACCGGTAGAGCCATTGTCGAGATAGCCGCCTTCCGGGAAGCTGTAATCAGAAGATCGACCCTCATACCAATAATAGATATTTTCTTCGAGGATTGTCGAGTCATATTGCCATTCGGCTCGCTCCACATCCGGGGCATAGTGGTTGTAAACCACGTCTTGAATGACGGCTATGCCCCGTCTGTGGCACTCGCGCACAAAATGGCGGTACTTGTCGCGGCCCCCGGCACTGGATTCAATACAATAATGGTGGCTGTTGCCATAACCCCACCCGGCATTGCCATTAAACTCTGCCATGGGCATCAATTCGATTGCGTTAATGCCGAGATCAACCAAGTAATCCAAGAAGGTCAACGCATCACTTAAATTGCCGACACCGTCCTTACCAAACCCCAATGAACCGACGTGCAATTCATAAATGACTATATCTTCGATGCGTGTCAACAGCGGCAAGCCGGACGTGAATTCCGTAGCCCAGAATTCGTCCGCCGAAATGAGATCCGGTTGCATTCCTGGGGCTGTAGACGCGAAATCCCGGCGCACTACATCGGGATCAATCACCACACTGCAACTGACCGTACCGTCCAAGGTTTCCAATGTTTTTGGCCAATCAGTCTTCGCCGGATTTTTATCACCTTTGCCAATCTGGCTTCGGGAATAAATATCTGTACGATAGACAATTTGTTCCTGAGCGTTTTTAATGCGATACATGTAGGGAAGACCTTTAAATGTTTCAAAGTCACCTTGTGGTATGCCTTCCCAAATATTATTATCAGACGAGCGGGCCATAGCGACCACAGCCCGCTTCGGATCAACCCCGTCACCTTTGTCGGTAATATAGCCGTTGTCCGGGTTTCCAAAGACCACTTCAACGCTTTTCGCGTTAGGTGCCCAGACGGCAAAACGCAGGCCAGGTTTAGCACCTGCTGCGGCAAAGTATTTGTTGGCTCCCAGGCGACGGCCAAAAGTGTAGTAATAGCGTTCGACCTGTGGCGTGGTCGCACCGCCACTGAGTTGAAACTGGCGATGACGCTCCACGGACTTATCATCATGTACTTCAGTCGGAATACCCCAGAAATTAGCTCCCTGCGGCCCATCAAGGATCACACCCCACTTGAACGTCTTGCCTTGATCGGCAAGATCAAGCGAGACTGAGGCTTTAAAGATTGGACACCCATCCGACCCGATACCTTCTTGCATCGGAACTTCTGTCCAGTTATCCGAATACAGCCCATTCGTATCCCAACTGCCGCATAAGCGGGCGTTGCGAAAAATAGCTCTCTTCAAGCCGGTGATAAATTCAAACTCTATTTTTTGCGTTTCCATGATATTTTTCTCTCTTGGGAATATGTATAAAATAATTTGAGCAACTTTGCTTTTAAGATTGAACTATATAAACTTTAAAGCCCAAATTTCTTGGTGTCGACGTACTCTTGGCTAATCAAGGACCACCAATCCACGGCCAGTCCTTTCAATACATAGTCATAAGGTAGCCAACC
>CAILXE010000365.1 GCA_903838095.1 uncultured Chlorobiaceae bacterium | reverse complement strand
TAATTTTAAGGTCGATCAGATCAAGATGGCCAGACATAACACAACCCTTTTTTCATGTTAACTACAATAACGGAAGAAATTACATAATAGTAAGAAAAAAACAATCTTTTTCTTTAGAATCCGTAACTTTATCAAGAAAAATCTTAACTAATTTAGGGCTTTGTTCGATTTTATTCTATTACTCATCATTCTGAAAGCAGTTGCATGAATACCTTGATGGCTACTCTTTTACGTATAACCTTCCAAAAAGAAAAAATTTCAATATCTTCCGTTCTGAATTGACAATAGCGCCTAAATACACAAGAAAAGTGTTTGCCTGTTGCGCTTGTTATTTTCTGCAAAAAAGGGAGATAAGAGACTGATAATCAAATTATTTAAAGCGACCGACTTTTTATATAAAACATGAAAATAGCAATTTTCGGGGCTGGAGTTGCAGGACTTAGCGCAGCATTGGAGCTTGTGGATAAAGGACACACTGTTGAGATCTATGAAAAGCGCAAGATTCTGGGCGGAAAGACTTCTGTCTGGAAAGACAGTGATGGAGATTCAATAGAATCGGGATTGCATATCGTCTTCGGAGGTTATGAACAGCTCCAGAAATATCTCAAAAGAGTAGGCGCTGAAAATAATTATCAGTGGAAAGATCATTCGCTTATCTATGCTGAACCGGACGGAAAACAATCTTGTTTCAGAAAAGCCAATCTTCCAAGCCCCTGGGCAGAAGTTGTTGGTGGGATGATGACTGATTTACTCACTTTTTGGGATAAAATATCGCTTGTAAAAGGGCTTTATCCTGCAATTGCCGGCAATGAGGCTTATTTCCGCAGCCAGGACTCTATGACCTATTCTGAATGGCATCGACTGAAAGGCGCTTCAGAACACTCATTGCAGAAACTGTGGAGGGCCATTGCTCTGGCTATGAATTTTATTGAGCCAAACGTCATCAGCGCCCGCCCGATGATCACCATTTTCAACTATTTCGGCACCAATTACACTGCCACCAAGTTTGGTTTCTTCAGGAAAAATCCGGGAGATTCGATGATAGAACCGATGCGCCAGTATATCCAGAGCAAGGGTGGACGCATTTTTGTTGATGCAAAACTGAGCAGGTTCGAACTGAATGGTGACGATACCATCATGGAAGCTGTACTGCGGGATGGGCACAAGGTTGTCGCTGATGCCTATATTTCTGCGCTGCCGGTTCACAATATCAAAAAGGTATTGCCTGTCAAATGGCTTGCCCACAAGTATTTTCGGAATCTGCATGAATTTGTGGGAAGTCCGGTTGTCAACTGCCAGCTTTGGTTTGACCGGAAAATTACGGATACCGATAATTTGATGTTTTCACAAAGCACTATTTTTGCAACCTTTGCTGATGTTTCTATCACCTGTCCTGACGACTTTCAGAAAGGCATGGGCTCAGCAAATGGCGGAAGTGTCATGAGTCTGGTACTTGCGCCTGCACACCAACTGATGGATATGCCAAACGAGATTATCACCGAACTTGTCTTAAAAGACATTCATGATCGTTTTCCGAAATCCAGAGATGCCAAATTGCTCAAATCAACTCTTGTGAAAATTCCCCAGTCCGTCTATAAAGCTGTGCCGGATGTCGACAAATTCCGCCCTGACCAAATTACTCCCATCAAAAACTTTTTTCTTGCTGGTGATTATACCGATCAACACTATCTGGCCTCGATGGAAGGAGCGGCACTAAGCGGCAAACTGGTTGCTGAAAAGCTGCTCGGCAGGTTTGGAAACTGAACGTCCCAAGATCAACATCCTGCCATTCCTGCCATGTTCTAAAAAGAATTAGTGTTTTATCGGAGCGGAACGCAGGAGGCTCCAAACTATCAAGTGAAGCTCCTTGAATGAACAGCAACAACCGACTGCTTATCATTTTAACCAAAAATCCTGAATCAGGATTGGTCAAAACCCGGCTGGCGAAAACCATCGGCGAAAACCAGGCCCTTGAAGTCTACGAAACTCTTCGCCACCATACCGCCAGGATTGCGGAAAAAGTTGATGCCGAAAGGATGGTGTTTTACTCCCGTTTTATTCCCTCCTCCGATCTTTTTCTCACTGATCTTTTCAGCGTCAGGCTACAGGATGGCAATGATTTGGGCGAGCGGATGCTTCATGCCATCAACACAGGATTTCAATGCGGCTTTCACCATATCATACTTATTGGCACAGACTGTTATGAACTGAATCCCGCAATTCTTGACCACGCGTTTTCAGCACTTGAGCGTTCCGATGCTGTTATTGGGCCTGCTACAGATGGAGGATTTTACCTTATTGGCATGAAAAAAGTCATACCGGAACTTTTTCTTGATCGGAAGTGGAGCACCCCGGACGTGTTTATAGAGACAACAACGATTTTCCGGCAACTTGGCATCACTTATGAACTGCTTGCGACGCTGTCAGATATCGACACTTTTGACGACCTGAAAAAAAGCCCTCTATGGATGAGAAAACCATAAGTATCATCATCCCGACCTGTAACGAAGAGAGCATTATCGCTGCTTCAATACAGAGACTTTTTGCCCTGACAAAGCACTCTGGACAAGTTGAAATTATTGTCAGTGACGCAAGTACCGACAAGACGCCTGATATTCTTTCGGGCTTTCCTGTCATCACCTGCAAGAGTACAAGAGGACGATCCATTCAGATGAACAGCGGGGCCCGCCATGCTCAAGGTGATATCCTCTATTTTCTGCACGCCGATACCGTGCCTCCTGAAACATTTATCCTGGATATCCGTTCGGCAGTTGCCTCAGGCAAAGCGGCGGGATGCTTCAAAATGCACTTTGATGATGACCATCCCCTTATGAACCTTTTTGGATGGTTCACTCAGTTCCCGCTGTTGATTTGCCGGGGTGGAGATCAGTCACTATTTATCACCAAAGAACTGTTTGCCAGGATTGGCGGATTCGACGAAACTCTGCTGATCATGGAAGATTACGACATTATTTCAAGAATAGAACAACTCACGCCTCTTCATATTCTTGAAACAGAGGTTACCACTTCAGCCCGCAAGTATCACACCAACGGAATAATCCCTCTCCAGCTTAACTTCGGTATAATACATCTCATGTATGCACTTGGGTTTAAGCAGGAATCTCTTGTCCGCTATTACAGGGAAAATATTATTTGAGCTGATAGATCATCAAGAGGTGAATGGCGTTAGTAAATAAGTTGTTATATTCAAAAAAATATATTCGATTTTTTACCCTTAACCCAACCATAACTATGGCAGCAGAAGAAATCAAAAAACCGGGAGCAGCAATTGTACCCGCCTCCCAGCAGAATAGTGATGCCGGTGTCGGCAATGGCGACATGGCCCATCTGATCGGAAGCGTGGGCGCTCTGATTGACTCAACGATAGAATCCGTGCAGGGAATAATCAGCTCGGTCAGCTCCGTCACCGGGCAGCTTATTGACGGTGTAACCACAACGATCAATTCTGATTCAGTACAGGGAGTCATCAGTTCAGTGAGTTCCGCTACCGGGCAGCTTATTGACGGCGTAACCTCTACTATCAACTCAGAATCAGTAAAGGGAGTGATCAACTCAGTCAGTTCCGCAACCGGCCAACTGATTGACGGGGTTACCTCCACTATTAATTCCGAACCGGTCAAGGAGATCTTCAATAACGTTACCTCTGTTTCCGGGCAACTCATTGAGGGCGTCACCTCCTCCATTACTTCAGGGCAGGTTCAGAACTCTTTTCAGGAACTTGGCAAATTATGGACAGGTCTGCTTGAAAACCTGAATGCCGCAGGCAGTACAAACCAGGTACAGAACCTCTTCAATAATGTCAGTGCAGGACTTGGACAGCTTATGAACAACTCCTTCATTCCTGGAATGCCGGGGATGCCTGGAATGCCTGGAAATCGTGAAAACCGGATCAAAAAAGATGTAACAGAAATCCGCTTCACACCAAAAGAGATTGCGATCGCTCCTGTTGAAGTAATTGTTCCAAAAAAGATTGTTACTCCTGTTGAAGTAATTGCTCCAAAAGAGATTATTGTTAGCCCCCCTCCTGTTCAAGACAATAACATCTGAGAGATAAACTTCCTTTCTGTCATTCTGAGCGAAGTCAGACATCCCTGAAAAAGAGATAACCGCTTCGCTCACGCTGACAACTCCCTCGTCTTATTCTTCCCGACGGCCGGTTCCTGTATGGCCAAATCCCCCTTCGCCCCGAACTGTTGAGGCAAGTTCCCCAACCTCCTCAAAATGCACCTTCTCAACTCTGGCAACGACCATCTGCGCAATACGGTCACCGTGAGAAACAGTAAATGGTTCCTTGCCATAATTGACAAGAATCACCTTGACCTCACCCCGGTAATCAGCATCAATCGTTGCTGGTGAGTTCGGCAGAGAAATCATGGAACGCAAGGCGAGTCCACTGCGGGGCCGAAGCTGTGCCTCATACCCTTCAGGAAGCTCAAGAGCAAAACCAGACGGAATAAGCACTGTTGAAAATGGCTCAAGCGTCACCGGGACTTGAAGACAGGCAGAAATATCCATACCGGCGGCATGAGCTGTGGCATAAACCGGCAAAATTGCTTGCTTATCAAGACGAACTATCTTTACTTTGAGCATTGAATCAGAAATGGATTGTGGTAGGGATATTTATCGAACCGGAATATACTCAGAGAAACATTGAAACAATCACCAGAAACCGTCTACGCACTTGCGTTTGGCGCACACCCCGATGACGTTGAACTGTCGTGCGGCGCCACCCTGCTGAAAATCATCAGTGAAGGAAAAAATGTGGCCGTATGCGACCTCACAAAAGGGGAGATGGGTACACTTGGCACCCCTGAAACAAGGAAATCAGAAGCAGAAACCGCAACGACTCTGATGGGCTACCAGAGCCGCACCACCCTCAATCTTGGCGACTCAAAACTCTTCAATACCGAAGAAAATATTGCTGACATCATCAAAGTTATCAGGCAGTTCAGGCCAACTGTTGTGTTTGCCAACTCGCCCGAAGAACGCCACCCCGACCATGTGAAAGCCTCAAAGCTGGTGACCGATGCATGTTACTATGCCGGTCTCCAACAACTCAACACCGCAATAAACGGAAAAACGCAGGAACCACACCGACCAAAACACCTCCTTTACTACATCCAGTTCAAACACCTTGAACCCGATATCATTGTCGACATCTCCGAAACCTTTGAAGCCTCAAGAAAAGGGGTTCTCGCTTTTGGCTCCCAATTCTACAAACAAGGCGCATCAGAAGAGCCAACAACCATGATCAACC
>CAILXE010000364.1 GCA_903838095.1 uncultured Chlorobiaceae bacterium | reverse complement strand
CTGCGTCCCGAACGCAGCACTCTACCAACTGAGCCACACCCCGTATCTTATTATTTGTGCCCTCGGGCAGACTCGAACTGCCGACCTTTAGTTCCGGAAACTACTGCTCTATCCACTGAGCTACGAAGGCGTCTGGCCTCCAAAATAATAATTTCCGGCTCTTTTCTCAATTTTTTCCTGCCTCGTTCACCAGAGCATCCACCGCAAGATTTGCACTCATCACTGCCCCACCCATGGAATCGTAATACAACTGCTGCGAAAAACCGCCTGCAAGAAAGAGGTTGCGAAGAGGTGTCTTCTGGGTTGGCCGATGCTGCTCCATTCCTGGCAGTGGCGCATAGACGGAATGAGGAATTTTGACCAGTGTGGATTTCAGGATGCCGGCATTTTTTGACGTTTCAGGGTAGCAGCTTCTCACACTCATATCAACAAGGCGGATAATCTCCTCTTTTGAAAGCCCCATAAGGTTTTTGGCCGGAGCCACGCAGAACTCGAAACGGGTTTTGCCGCTGAAAAGCTCGCCTCTGAGTGTTCGATAATCCGGAGTTGTGCGAGCAAGGTTGGCATAGACCGGAATAACACCGTCCGGTGAAAAGAGAACGTTATCGGCAGAGGTAATCTCCTTGTCGTACCAAATCTGAACCGAGATAACCGGCACTCCTTCCAGATTGTCAAGTTTGCTGAAAAACTTGTCGTGCCGTTTCAGGCTGTCGGGAAGCACTTTGTTCAGGTCATGAATAGGCAGGGCGCAGAGGTAATAGTCGGCGGTCAGGATCTCGCCGTTGCGAAGCTGAACACCTTTTATTTCTGTGCCATCAAAGAGCAGCTCTTCGACGGCCACTTTTGTCTTGAACTGTGCGCCTCTTGAGCTGGAGTAGTCTATAAGAGGCTGGTGAAGATATTCCTGTGGCGACCCTTTCAGAAAACCCATGCGTGATGCATCGGGAAGACGGTAAAAGGTCTCGGTAACGTCAAGGATAATCTTTGCGGAAATCTCTTCGGGCGGAATAAATTTCAGGGCGAGCGCCATCGGGCGGAACATTTTCTCCATGAGGCGATTGCCGAACTTTTTCTGATGAGCCCATGCCGCAAAGGTGAGATGATCCTGCGTTGGTGGATATTTTTCCTTTTTTAACGCTAGGGGAATCAGTGATTTTGCAAAAGCCGCCATTTCGCCAAAGCTGAAATAACCGTTTTTGACAATGGCTGGCAGCAGGTGAAGCGGACTTGGAAGCTCCCAGGTATTGAAGGTAAAGCTGCCCCCTCCTGCCAGGGTATAGGTTAACTGATGATCTTTCCATAACACGGCATGGTCAGTTTTGATCTCTTTCAGGAGGTCATAGAGAACGCTGTAGGCTCCGAAAAAACAGTGCGTGCCGGATTCAATCCAGTCGCCCTCTTCATCTTTCCATGACGACACTTTTCCGCCGAATATCTCTCTTTTTTCAAGCACCCTGACCTGAAACCCTTTGTCTGTCAACCGCTTGGCGGCAGTCAGACCGGCAAGGCCTCCACCAAAGATCAATACGGACTTTTTTTCTGAACTCATGAGTCGAAATTAAAACGGAATTTGCATGATATGGTCTATACGGCAGTACGCCCTTCCATTGCGCGTGAAAGGGTTGCTTCGTCAATAAATTCAAGCTCGGCGCCTACCGGAATGCCCCTTGCTATTTTGGTCATGGCAATGCCAAGGGGTTTGATCAGTCTTGTAAGGTAAATGGCTGTTGTTTCGCCTTCAATGGTCGGGTTCAGGGCAAGAACAATCTCCTTGACTTCAGCGGATTCTCCGCCTGAGAGCCGGGCAAGAAGTTCACGAACCTTGATATCGTCCGGCCCTATGCCGTCAAGGGGTGAGATAACACCATGAAGCACATGATAGAGGCCTTTATAGTAACCGGTTTTTTCGAAGGCGAACATATCGACCGGTGATTCAACGACACAGATAACGGAACGGTCACGTGCCTTGCTGGTACACAGAGCACAGGGATCGACGCCGATATCGGTGATATTCTGGCAGATCGAACAACGGATAACTTTGTCTTTTACTTCAAGCAGCGCACTGGCCAGTTTTTCGGCCTCAACCCTCGGCTCATGCAGCATGTACATTGAGAGGCGCTGGGCTGTCTTGCGCCCAATTCCCGGAAGTTTGGCAAATTCATCAATAAGGGCATCAAGAGCAGCCGAAGAATAACGCATGGAGTACTATTGACCGAGGTTCAGGTTTTTGAGCATATCCGCAGGATTGATCATCCCGCTGGTCACTTTGGATATCTCGTCCTGGGCAAGTCGGGCAGATTCGTCAAGTGCATTGTTCACTGCGGCCAGGACAAGATCCTGAACCATCTCCGTATCGTCCATGATATCGGGATCAATGGTGAGGCTCAGAAGTTTCTGTTTACCGCTGACACTTGCTTTTACCATGCCCCCTCCGGCTTCACCGTAAGCAACGATCTTTTCAAGCTGTTTCTGCACATCCTGCATTTTTTCACCAGCTTGCTTGATCTGTTTCATCATGTCACCCAAGTTCGGCATTGCCATCAGTTTTTCTCCTGTTCGTTATAAAATTGTAACCCTACCAATATGTCGGCCCTCCGGCGCTTGCGCTCCCGAGTGCTCAACACTTCCTGCGAAGGGCAAGATAAATTTTTTCAAGAATGTCAGCAGTCGTAAGTTTGTATTTTTCGAGAAGATCGTCAGCTTTGCCGGATTCGCCGAACTGGTCTTCAACACCAACCATCTCAATGGGTACCGGAATATTGCGTGCACAGACATTGGCGACCGCATCACCGAGGCCGTTATAAATCTGGTGTTCTTCGCATGTTACGATAGCGCCGGTATCGTTGGCTGCACAGACAACCGCAAGAGTATCAATCGGTTTGATGGTGTGCATGTTGATCACCCTGACGCCAACGCCCTCTTTTTCAAGAATGCGGGCAGCTTCAAGCGCTTTCCAGACCATGATGCCGCAGGCAATAACGGTAACATCCTTTCCGGGATGAAGTTCAATGGATTTACCGATTTCAAAACCGTCTTCATCACTTGAAAAATCGGGTACATTCGGTCTTCCGAAACGGAGGTAAACCGGCCCCTGATATTTAATTATTGCTTTGGTCGCACGAATGGTTTCGCTGTAATCGCTGGGAACGACAACGGTCATTCTTGGCAGACCGCGCATCAATCCAATATCTTCAAGAATCTGGTGTGTCGCTCCATCTTCTCCAAGCGTCAATCCTGCATGTGATGCGCAAATTTTGACATTGAGGTTCGAATAGCAGACGGACTGACGAATCTGGTCATAAACTCTTCCGGTAGCAAAAACGGCAAAACTTGCGGCAACCGGTATTTTTCCTGTTGTAGCAAGACCTGCTGCCATGGAAATCATGTTGGCTTCGGCGATCCCTGTCTGGACAAAACGCTCGGGAAAAGCATCGCGGAACAAATTCATATTTAAAGAGCCGGTCAGATCGGCACATAATGCGACAACATCGCTGTTTTCGCGAGCGATTTCAAGTAAAGCCTCTCCAAAACCGGTACGGGTAGCCTTGTTTCCCCGCGAAACGTATTGAGCAGCCGCAGCCACGATGTTATTTTCTTCCATTACTTCCAGAATAACTTAAATTATAAAAGGG
>CAILXE010000363.1 GCA_903838095.1 uncultured Chlorobiaceae bacterium | reverse complement strand
TTGCGGTGAAGTATGTTAAGCTTTTTCTAAAACCAGATACCCCGCTGATTGCGGCGGGGAGTCTTCATTGAATCATTATTGCTTTTAACTGGTATGTTTGAATCTCAACTCGGTATTTTTGGTCTTATTTCGGATGCCGGCCCCGTCGTCTTGTTTGTGCTCTCGGTGCTTCTTTCATTCTCAATTGTCTCATGGGCAATCATCGCCTTCAAGTTTGGTTATATCCACAAATCCCTGAAAGAGTCGAGACTTTTTCTTGACTACTTTTTTGAAGTGTATAATGCCGAGAAGGTCTTTACTGCAACCGAAAAGTACAAGCAAGGCTCACTGCCTAAAGTTTTTCGTGCAGGCTACATTGAATATCGGGCAATTGATAACCATGCCGACAGCCGCCAGGTCAAAGCCAGAATTGTGCGGGCGGTCAAACGGGAAGCCAATGCCGAGAACAAAAGGCTCTCGACTTTTGTATCATTCCTTGCGACGGTTGGCAATACCGCCCCATTTATTGGTCTTTTCGGAACGGTTTGGGGCATCATGACCTCCTTTCATAACATCGGCCTGACTCAATCAGCATCCCTTGCGGCGGTTGCTCCCGGTATTTCTGAAGCACTGATTGCGACGGCAGCCGGTCTTGCCGCAGCAATTCCTGCGGTGATGGGCTATAACTATTTTGTGCAGCAAATCAGCATTATCGAGAGGGATATTGAGGAGTTTTCCCCCGAATTTGTTGCAGCGCTCCTTAACGAAGCATAGAGTATACATCCCGACTATGATCACTTCCGGAAAATCGAGGTTGATGGGTGATATCAACGTGACTCCTTTTGTTGATGTCATGCTGGTGTTGTTGATTATTTTTATGGTTACAGCACCGATGATGACTCATGGAGTGAAGGTTGACACGCCGCAAACCTCTCATGGACAAATGGATGTCGATGCCAAAAGTCTGATGATCAGTATTGATGGTTCCGGGCATGTTTTTATTAATGATGCGCAGATAAATACTTCCGAAGTGCGCAAACAGTTGCCACTGATTCTTGATATCAAGCAGGTAAAAGAGGTTTATATTAAAGCCGATAAATCCCTGCCTTACGGAGTGGTGATGGACGTCATGGCCCAGATCAGGGATGCCGGGATTGAAAAAATTGGAATGGTGACTGAACCTGCTTCAGGCATACAGCAAGGCGGAAGATAAGGGGTGTATGAAAACGGGTCAGAAGCAGCACGATGCTCAAAAAAAGTTTTATCTCTGGCTTGCTGTTGCTGCGGTAATACATTTTTTTGTGATTTTTGCGTCAGTTTTTTTCCAGATATGGGGTACTGACCATCGTCTCAAGCCAAAAATTGTGAGTGTTACTCTTGTTTCTTTGCATGGTTCAATGGGCAGTGAGCAAGCTATCTCTTCACCAGCGCTTGTCCAGGAGCCCCAGCCAATAACGCCGATAGCACCGAAGATTGTTGAAGAGAGACCTCCCGCATCAAAGCCTGCTCCCAAACTCGCCACGAAGCCTGCCACAAAACAGATTCAACTGAACCAGGCACTTGCCCGCATCCAGCAACGTGTCGACAAGCAAACTCCATCGACGAAGCCTTCATCCATCACGACGCTCAACAGCGCTCTTGCCCGCATCCAGCAAAAAATAAGTACATCAGGAAAGCCGGCCGTGGCGGGGAGTGTTACTGTTGCAGACAATCGGACCGGCGCTGGAAAGGGATATGGCGCTGGTGTAACATCAGAGCCATACAAGGCTGCCGTTGCTTCAATTATCCAGCAAAATTGGGAATTTTCCAAAACGCTGCTAAAAAATAGTGAAGGTATGGCAGTCTATGTGCGTATCAATATTCTTGCCAATGGAACGATCAGCCAAATTATTTTCGACCGCAAAGCCATCAGCGAGTACCTTAACAATTCCGTCAAAAAAGCGATTGAAAAATCTTCTCCGCTTCCTATTTTGCCGAAAGAGCAGGGGGGACGTGATGTCTGGATCGGTTTTGTGTTCAGTCCTGAAGGTCTTGCAAAGTAAGGTGGTTTTACTCATACCATATAGTTTCTTATCTGAATAAATTTTTGTGACCATGCCATTGTCCAGACAGGTTTTTTCTGTTGTTTTCATGTTTTTGATAGCTCTTCCTCTGCATCTTCTGGCAGCAGAGCCGGGGGGAGAGTACATAGCCATCCGAAAGGAAGGCTCAGGTAAAATAGCACTGGCGGTAAGCAAGCTGGATTCCAGGACGACAGAAGAGTCGAAACTGGCAGAGCATCTGGATACCATTATTCATGACGGACTTGATTATATCGGTGCGTTTTCCATGATCTCGCCTCCACTCAATGTGAAAAACAAGGGCGAGGGTGAACATCTCCTCATTAACTATGGAGCGCTTGATTCTGTTGGGGCGGCCGTGTATGTGTGCGGCGCCGTTACCACTACTTCGGGCACGATGACGCTTGCTATGGAGGTTTATGATACTTCAGGCGCAAAATTACTGTTCCGAAAAACCTATAACGGCCAGCCACAGCAGTTTCGTGCCACAGGGTATGCTTTCTGCAGCGATCTTGTTGAATTCCTGACCGGGAAAAAATCGGTTTTCGGGAGCAAAATTGTTTTTGTATCGAATAAAACCGGCTTCAAGGAGATCTATGAGTGCGATTTTGACGGACACGGGGTTGAACAATTGACAAATTCCCGCACTATTTCTCTGACACCATCACTCTCGCCTGATGGAAGATATCTTGCCTATACTGATTTCAGTTCCGGTCGACCAGCTCTCTATATTCGTGATCTTTCTGATGGGAAAACTTCGGCTGCAGAGAAAAGTGGAGTCAGCATAGATCCGGGCTGGAAAAACAGCAGGGAGGTGGCGACAACACTCTCATTTGAGGGAGACCAGGCGATCTATCTTATCACAACCGGCGGATTGGTATCGAGAAGGCTTACCAACAGCAACGCCATTGATGTTTCACCCTCTTTTTCTCCTGATGGCAACAAAATGGCTTTTGTTTCTACACGAAACGGTTCGCCCCAGATATTTATTCAGGATTTGCCGTCTGGACAGGCAAGCCGTCTCACCTTCAGTGGACGATATAATACGCAGCCATCCTGGTCGCCTTTGGGAGATAAAATTGCCTATACCACCATGGATAATGGAGGTCAAATCAATATTTTTGTGATAGGTGCCGACGGATCAGGTTTGATTCAATTGACCGCAAATTCGGCGGAGAATGAGTCGCCATCCTGGTCTCCTGACGGAAGTATGATCGTTTTTACTTCGAGCCGCAAGGGAGTAAAAAAATTATATATTATGAATGCGACAGGAGAAAATCAGAGACCTTTGTTGCCGATGGATGGCGAGCAGATGCAACCTTGCTGGTCGCTGTTCAGACAGTGATATCTTTTTTTTGTCAAAGGTGCGGCGGCTGAACGTCATTGCTCTCGTCAGGCTGTCAATTCAGGCACGCATCTTGTTCTCTCTAAAAAACATTAAACGGAGCATACACTCATGAATAAAAGTATAAAAGGGATTGTTTTTCTTGCCATGATGGCGACGGCTGGCTGTTCATCACAAACAGCAGTGACTTCTCCTGAAAAACAAGAAAGCAACGTTACCCCTCCAGCGACAAATGTCCCTGCGGCATCGGCTTCACCGGTGACGTCTGCGCCATCACCTTCTGGTTATGGTTTTGACCGTTGGCAGACAGGCCCGCTGGGAGATGCCTTTTTTGATTTTGACAGTTCAGCACTTGGAGCAGATGCCCAGGCGCAGTTAAAGCAAAATGCAGGATGGCTTGACAACAACTCTCTCACCAAAGTTTTGATTGAAGGGCATTGCGACAGCAGGGGAACGGCAGAATACAATCTTGCCCTTGGCGAGCGCCGGGCGACAACGGCCAAGGAATATCTGAAAAAACTTGGTGTGGCGCCATCCCGTCTTGAAGCTGTCAGTTTTGGTGAAGAGAAGCCTTTTGATACGAATACAGGAGAGGACGCGTGGGCGAAAAACCGCAGAGCGCACTTTGTCATAAAAAAATAACCGTTATTTCTGATTGCCGGTGAATAAAGAAATGGTGCAAGCCAACGATGAATTCTGGTACATAAACCTTTATGATGAATGAATAAAAAGATTAAGCCATTTCTTTATTTACCGTTTTTTGCACTGGTATCGTGTGCATCAAAGGAGGACCTTAATGTTGTGGAGTATGATGTCCGAAAGCTGAAAACCGAGTCTGAAACAATCAAATCACAGACGGCGGGCTCTTTTGCCGATGTCCAGCAAGTTCGTGATGATATTTTGCGTTTACAGGGTCGTATTGAAGAGGTGTCTCACAAGTCCACTGAAATTGCGCAAAGTAATGATAAAGCCTTCAGGCGTCTCAGCGCCGAAGACTCTCTACTGGTCAGCCAGTATGACGATATTGTTACAAGATTAGAAAAAATTGAACAATATCTTGGGCTTGGAAAAGAAGCATCACCTTCAGCCGCAACAGCTTCCGCGCAAAACGGCGGATCTGCTCCCATTGCCGTGACTGATGCAGAGTTGTTGCGTGAGGGGCAGGAAAAGCTCGACAAAAAAAGATATAATGAAGCTCGGGAGAGTTTCAGCAAATTGATGCAGGCCTTTTCAAAATCTGATCTTGTTGATGACGCCCAGTTTTTTGTTGCCGAAAGCTATTTTGCAGAGAAATGGTATGAAAAAGCAATTTTGGAATATCAGGTAGTCATTTCCAAATATACCAAAAGCAACAGAAGAGCCACAGCCCTGTACAAACAGGCGCTCTCTTTCGAAGCGATAGGAGATTCAGTCAATGCTCGTGCAAGGTATAAAGATCTGGCCTACGTCTACCCAACGTCTCCTGAAGCGGGATTAGCAAAGAAAAAATTACGATAGTCCCGCCTGGAGTTCGTTCAAACAGTTACTTGAAAAACTCATCAAGTGTGTAGGTGCGCCGATCAATCTCAACACAAAGCTTCTGATCAAGTGAATCATAAAAGACAGGAATGTCCCTCATGGTCCACTTTATTCCACGTTTGTCAAAATCAATGACATAGCGGTTTTCGTTGTCAATCACTTTCTTGTTGATATCAATACCGATATCAGGCTGTGTTGTCAGCACAAAAAGTTCAATTTCACCTGAAATAATCTTGTTGATCATTTCTTTTGTTGGCGACAACTTCCTGCGTCCAGAGGATGGGCTTATCTGGACCTGAAGCTTATTATAATTATCCCTTTTCGCCGAAGTGATATAATATTTTTCAACTTTGTGAGCCGCATTGCCTGACCATGGTCCTGCGGTACTGACTCTGACTTGGTTTATGCCGGTGTTCGGACGGCTGAGCTGAGGTTGCATTGTTTGCACGGTTAAAATTTGCAAATATAACACACTCCGGGTGTCCTGCCTTCAACAGGCTTCAAATTAGCAAAACCCGGTTAAATAACAAAGGGATTCATGACGAATCCCTTTGCGTAAAACAAGATTTTCAGCTTGTCAAAGATTACTTCTCGTTGTCGTTAATGACTTCGTATTCCGCATTTTCAACGTTGCCATCTCCGCCAGCCTTGCTGCTTTTTCCGCTGCCGTCATGCTGTCCGTCGGATGCCGGCTGTGACGAATCCGGCCCTGGTGACTGATAGAGATTAGAAGCAATCTCGCTCCACTCCTTGTTCACCTCCTCCATCGCGCTTTTTATCGACTCAATGGTGCCGTTTTTGTAGGCCTCCTTGAGTTTTTCCAGAGAACCTTCCAGTGCAGGACGCTTGTCGGCAGGTATTTTATCGCCAAGCTCTTTCAACTGCTTTTCAGTGCTGAAAATCAGAGAGTCAGCAATATTTCTCGTGTCGATCTCTTCTTTGCGTTTCTGGTCTTCGGCAGCATGAGCTTTTGCATCGTCCTTCATTTTATTGATTTCAGCGTCAGTGAGTTTGCTGCTCGACTCGATTTTTATGCTCTGCTCCTTTCCGGTTGCCTTATCTTTTGCTGAAACATGAAGAATGCCGTTTGAGTCGATGTCAAACGTGACCTCAATCTGCGGGATGCCTCTTGGAGAAGGAGGAATATCGCCAAGGTGAAAACGCCCCAGAGTTTTGTTATCGTTCGCCATTGGGCGCTCACCCTGCAGGACGTGAACCTCAACAGAGGTCTGGTTGTCTCCGGCAGTTGAAAACACCTCCTGCTTTTTCGTTGGAATGGTGGTGTTTGCGTCAATAAGCTTTGTCATCACGCCGCCAAGCGTTTCGATACCAAGTGACAGCGGAGTGACATCAAGCAGAAGCACGTCAGTGACATCGCCTTTCAGAACACCACCCTGGATTGCCGCACCGATCGCCACAACTTCATCAGGATTAACGCTTTTGTTGGGCTCCTTTCCAAAAAAGTCCTTCACCAGCGTCTGTACTTTCGGTATGCGTGTTGAGCCGCCAACAAGCACGACCTCATCAATCTCCTTCATCTCAACTTTCGAATTCTTGATTGCACGACGGCATGGATCAAGAATCTTGTCAAACAGGTCGGCACACAAGGCCTCAAATTTGGCACGGGTCAGATTGATGACAAGATGTTTCGGCCCTTCCTGGGTTGCCGTTATAAAAGGCAAGTTAATTTCAGTGTCAGTTCTTGACGAAAGTTCGATTTTTGCCTTTTCTGCGGCCTCTTTAAGACGCTGCAGCGTAATGGCATCCTTGCGCAGATCAATACCTTCCTGCTTTTTAAACTCGTCAGCAACGTAATCAATAATTTTCTGGTCAAAATCATCGCCGCCGAGATGCGTGTCTCCGTCAGTTGATTTAACTTCAAAAACACCGTCGCCAAGCTCAAGCACCGAGATATCAAATGTTCCGCCACCAAGGTCAAAAACCGCCACCTTTTCACTTGTCTGTTTTCTGTCGAGGCCATAAGCCAGAGCAGCAGCCGTCGGTTCATTGATGATGCGCTTGACATCAAGTCCGGCTATACGACCGGCATCTTTCGTGGCCTGTCTCTGAGCGTCATTGAAGTAAGCAGGCACGGTGATAACCGCTTCAGTAACTTTTTCACCAAGAAAGTCTTCCGCAGTCTGCTTCATCTTCTGAAGAATCATTGCCGACACTTCCTGGGGCGAGTATACTTTATCGTTAATTTTTACGCGTGCCTCACCATTTTCATTAATAATCTCATAAGGGGCAAGTTTTTTTTCGCTTGTTATCTCCTCGTATTTACGCCCCATAAAACGTTTAATGGAAAAAATAGTATTCTTCGGGTTGGTAATGGCCTGTCTTTTTGCTGCCTGCCCAACCAGACGGTCACCAGTTTTTGTCAAAGCTATAATGGAAGGGGTCGTACGATTACCCTCCGAATTTTCAATGACCGTTGGCTGCGATCCCTGCATGACCGAAACGCAAGAGTT
>CAILXE010000362.1 GCA_903838095.1 uncultured Chlorobiaceae bacterium | reverse complement strand
AGCTGGCCAAGGTCTATATCGCCCAGAAAAGAAAGATTCAGGTAGGCGATAAAATGGCTGGACGGCATGGTAACAAAGGTGTTGTGGGCAAGATTCTGCCGATTGAGGATATGCCGTTCATGGAAAATGGCACTCCTGTCGATATCGTGCTTAACCCGCTTGGTGTGCCGAGCCGTATGAATATTGGCCAGCTTTACGAAACATCACTTGGCTGGGCGGCAAAAACGTTGGGTGTTAAGTTCAAAACTCCGATTTTTAATGGTGCCACCTATCAGGAAGTTCAGCATGAGCTTGAACGGGCAGGTCTTCCGTCTCACGGAAAGGTCAGTCTTTTTGATGGACGTACCGGCGAGCGCTTTGATGACGAAGTAACGATTGGCTATATTTACATGCTCAAGCTCAGTCATCTTGTTGATGACAAGATTCATGCCCGTTCTACTGGCCCATACTCACTGATCACTCAGCAGCCACTCGGCGGCAAGGCGCAGTTTGGTGGACAGCGGTTTGGTGAAATGGAAGTCTGGGCACTTGAAGCTTATGGCGCGGCTAATATTCTGCGTGAAATGCTGACGGTTAAATCTGATGATGTGATTGGCCGGAACAAAACGTATGAAGCAATTGTTAAAGGCCAGAACCTGCCGGAGCCGGGTATACCCGAATCCTTCAACGTTCTTGTCAGAGAGTTGCAGGGTTTAGGTCTTGAAATTCGTATTGACGACAAGGTTCCTTAGTAATGTGGTAATTAGCGTGTACATCATTAACGGACGTTAACAAGAGTCGTTTAACAAGGATATTGACTATGATTTTTGCACAGGGAGCATCGCCCTTAAAAGGTGATTTTTCAAGGATAAAGTTTAGTATTGCATCACCTGAAAGTATTCTTGCCCATTCAAGGGGAGAGGTACTGAAGCCTGAGACCATCAACTATCGCACGTTCAAGCCTGAACGTGACGGGTTGATGTGCGAAAAAATATTTGGACCAACAAAAGACTGGGAATGTTACTGCGGCAAATACAAGCGTGTTCGCTATAAAGGAATTATCTGCGATCGCTGTGGTGTTGAAGTTACAACAAAAAGTGTCCGCCGGGAGCGTATGGGACATATTTCCCTCGCGGTTCCGGTTGTGCATACCTGGTTTTTCCGCTCAGTTCCAAGCAAGATCGGGGCGCTGCTTGATCTTTCGACCAAGGAGCTGGAACGGATTATCTATTATGAAGTCTATGTTGTCATCAATCCGGGTGAACCAGGGGAAAAGCAGGGCATCAAAAAGCTTGACCGCCTGACTGAAGAGCAGTATTTCCAGATTATTACGGAGTATGAGGATAACCAGGATCTTGAGGATTCAGATCCCGACAAGTTCGTCGCCAAAATGGGTGGCGAAGCCATTCATTTATTACTCAAGAATATTGATCTTGATGAATCAGCGACACATCTGCGTAAAGTGCTCAAAGAGAGTAATTCAGAACAGAAAAGAGCTGATGCACTGAAAAGGCTGAAAGTTGTCGAGGCGTTCAGAAAGAGTTATGAACCCCAGAAGAAAGTCCGGAAAAAGTCACATGGGCTTTTCCCGGAAGACGACCTTCCGGAACCTTATGTCTATGAGGGGAATAAGCCCGAATATATGGTTATGGAAGTGGTTCCGGTTATTCCTCCCGAACTTCGTCCTCTTGTGCCTCTTGAAGGAGGCCGGTTTGCAACTTCCGATCTGAACGATCTCTATCGCCGCGTTATCATCAGGAACAACCGGTTGAAAAAACTGATTGATATTCGTGCCCCTGAGGTGATTCTCCGAAATGAAAAGAGAATGCTTCAGGAAGCTGTTGATGCTTTGTTTGATAATTCCCGCAAGGCGAATGCCGTTAAAACCGGTGAATCAAACAGACCGCTGAAATCACTCTCCGATGCGCTGAAAGGCAAGCAGGGTCGTTTCCGTCAGAATCTTCTTGGAAAGAGGGTCGATTACTCTGGTCGTTCAGTGATTGTTGTTGGACCAGAATTGAAGCTGCATGAGTGTGGACTTCCGAAAAGTATGGCCATTGAGCTGTTCCAGCCTTTTGTTATTCGCAGGCTGGTCGATCGTGGCATTGCCAAATCGGTAAAATCTGCAAAGAAACTTATTGACAAAAAAGACCCGATTGTCTGGGATGTGCTGGAAAAGGTTATTGATGGCAGACCAGTGCTGCTTAACAGGGCGCCTACTCTTCATCGTCTCGGTATTCAGGCTTTCCAGCCATTACTTATAGAAGGCAAGGCTATTCAGATTCATCCTCTTGTCTGTACAGCGTTCAACGCTGACTTTGACGGTGACCAGATGGCCGTTCATATTCCTCTGTCGCAGGAAGCGCAGCTTGAGGCATCTCTGCTTATGCTCTCGTCGCATAATCTCATTTTACCGCAGTCCGGCAAGCCGGTTACAGTTCCTTCACAGGACATGGTACTCGGCATGTATTATCTGACAAAGTCGCGTTCGGGAGATCTTGGCGAGGGCAGGATATTTTACAGCCCGGAAGATGTTCTTATCGCCTATAATGAAGAGCGTGTTGGTCTTCATGCACAAGTTTTCGTGCAATATGATGGAGAGATTGATCAGAAATTCGATTCACTGCGTGTTCTTGATACTCTTGTTGATGCAACATCGGAGAAATCTCTGTGGCTGAAATCACAGATTGAAAAAAAATCAATTCTCTTGACCACGGTTGGTCGTGTGATTTTCAACCAGCACGTACCTTCCCAAATTGGCTTTATTAACAGGGTTATTGACAAAAAGGTAGCTAAAGAGCTGATTGGCCGTTTGAGCAGTGAGGTTGGCAATGTTGAAACCGCCAAATTTCTTGACAATATCAAGGAAGTCGGATTCCATTATGCCATGAAAGGCGGTCTTTCCGTAGGGCTTTCCGACGCTATTGTTCCGGAAACCAAGGCACGCCATATCAAGAATGCGCAGCGCGACAGCACCAAGGTTGTCAAAGAGTATAACCGTGGTACACTGACGGACAATGAACGCTATAACCAGATTGTTGATGTCTGGCAGAAGACTTCAAATATTGTTGCAGAAGAGTCTTACCAGAAGCTGAAAAAAGATCGTGACGGATTTAATCCGCTCTATATGATGCTT
>CAILXE010000361.1 GCA_903838095.1 uncultured Chlorobiaceae bacterium | reverse complement strand
GCGTGCTGCGATGAGTCCAGCTATACCAGTACCCAAGAGGAGCATGGTGGCTGGTTCTGGGACTGGGGCAGACGTCTTCTCAGCAACGAAACCTGCCATGTTGCCAAGATTACCCTCGTCGTTCCACTGTTTCAAACTGCCCCAGTTCCCCCCGAGGTACTGCTCACTGCCGGGACCATAGTTGTCATTTGGCTCGCCGCCACTCCAATTCGTGTAGGACCAAACCTCGCCAGTGACCCAGTTCCAATTGGCGCTTGGTTGCACCGTGCCGATTGTCTGGTAACCACCGAACCAGTATTCACCTCCACTGTTCGCTAAAATGGAGCCATTGACAAAATTTTGTTCATTTGCATCCGTAATGGTAGCGAGGTGATAGCCAGACAAATTACTACTGATCCAAACGCTTGCGTCATTCCATTGCACCCCTGCATCAGAGTAAAGAATGTAATCGTGCTGCACCCCACCGCTGCTCCAGGAGCCCGAATTAATCTGGACAGGTGCCGCTTGAGAAACACCAGCCACCCCAAACATCATCACCCCAACAGCCAATCCTGCAAAAAGTTTCCTCTTCATTTTTTCTCCTTAGTAATATTGCATGACGAATATTTTTAAAACCTAAATAAGTTGTGCAATAATTGTACCAGTACCATTTCCCCGTGCTGTTGCTCATTTTCCTTCCATAATCTCAGTGCCTGAAAAAGAAAATTGCAAACTATTCCGACAGTGATAGCAGGCAGCATGATAACAGGAAACAGCCTCTTTCCCTTGCCCATCCTGGGTGTTCCACCATAAGTATGAGGTTGTTCAGTGTGTCGAGTTTCTTTACATGCCAGCGGGTTTATCGACAGGGCTAACTAAAAAGAAAATTTAAGAATCTCTATCTCTGGCCGTAACACCTCTGGCCGAAACGGTTTTCCATATCGACCGCCCGTCATGGATTCATCCGCATGACCGACCAAGGCGGCAATCTTTTTATGATCCGCACCAAGCTGCCTCATCTCATCAACGAATGTGTGTCGCAAGCTGTGAAACGGCTTCTCAACCCCTATTGTCTCACGGTGGCGGGCAAACCATTTTGAAGCCGTCTGGCCGTAACCATCACGCATATGCTTCAGCTCAGGAAAAAGCCGTGTCTCACCTCTATGCCTCAACCCCTCGCAGTAGCCGACAAAACCAAGATCGAGCAGGCGAGAATGGATTGGAACCAGACGTTCTGCTGCTGGAGTTTTAAGCCGTTTCTCATCCTTGCTGTTAATATCCAGAATCCAAACCTCACCTTCTTGACGAATATCAGAAAGATGGAGCTGGCAAAGCTCTTCAAGCCTGGCCCCGGTGAATAGTCCCAGCCATGGCAGCCAGTAATAATAAGGCCGTCTCATATTCGGCTGGAGACTGGCAAACAACAACTTCAGCTCTTCAACAGTGAAGCGATCTCTCTGAAGATGTGGGCGTACTTGCTCTTTCAATGAAAGGCCGCTGAAAGGGCTCTCAATGACCATGCCATGACGTTTACCCCAATCAAACAGGCTGGGGATATCCGCCTCAGATACTTGTTGACGCTGGCGACTGAAAGGGTTTTTTCGTGCTTCATTTTGAGAAGCATCTTAACATCTTTCCCCTCGTAATGGCCTTTTGTTCGATTCGGTGGAAGTTGCAGGAGGGTGTTCTTAAATTCAACTGCTCGATTCAAATTAATGGTATTGACTGCCGGGTTTTTCGTGATCTCCTTCAACAATTGAAAAATGGCTTCATTTTCTTCCGTAGATTTCTGTGTCCAACCACCTGTTGTTTTCTTCTCAGCGACAAAGAGTTTTATCATCTGGGCCAACAAAACAGAATCTTCAGTTTTGGATGCTGTTTTGACCGCTGTTGCAGAAGGGCCAACCATACCCAGTAGTCTGGCCGCTACCTCTGCTTCTTCTTGCGGATTATCGCGTTCAATAACAACCTTCTGGCCTTTGATATTCAGCTCTATCTTTTCAAAAAAGCCAGAATCCGGCAAACTCTTTGACCCTTTTTTCATGGTTTTTTCAGCCCTCTGGAATAGTTTGCAGGTTTCAAAATAAATTCCTTGTGCCATGATGAGGGCTTCAGATTTAAGGCCAGTTCCAAGTGACTTCTTGATTTCCGTTTTTCGAATGATGAGTTTCAGATGTGTAGGAACTATTATTCGAAAATAAAAAATTCCTGACAATGGATGACGCTGTAAGTGGGCAGAAATACGAAACATAAGAGCACCTGCCTGTACCAGTACTTTGTACCAGTGGCCTTATATTCCGTATTTTCATGTGTTATTCCAGCATACTACAGTATAAAATGGTGGGGCGGGGGGAGTTGAACCTTTGTTGCAACATGTTGATATTATTATTTATTTATAAATTATAATAATCAACATACCAACAAATATACCACCAAATTTTCACACTGGAACGATTTTGATTATGGGATTTTTCCTTGTCGAT
>CAILXE010000360.1 GCA_903838095.1 uncultured Chlorobiaceae bacterium | reverse complement strand
GTATTCGTCGTCGGCAACTCTTTTACTGGTCACATCATGCGTCGATGAGCATGGTTTATATTGACAATCTTGTTGATCTTCTTATGCTTGCAGCAGTGCACCCTGACGCTGTCGGGGAAGGTTTTCTCGCCTATGACGGGGAAGAAATAACTTTTGAAGAGGTGTGTGAACGGATTGCCGCCCGGATTCATGCAAAGCCTCCTTCACTGTACCTTCCGTTTAACCTTGTTTATCGGTTTGCAGGAATTTTAGAGGCTCTCTATCGGATGATAAAGAGTTCAAAACGGCCACTGCTGACCCGTCATGCAGTCGCTTTACTGGCATCTCGCGCAGTTGTTGATGCCTCAAAAGCAAGAAGGGTTCTTGGCTGGTCGCCCAGGGTTGGTCAGGAAGAGGGTATACGAAGGACTCTTGACTGGCTTGTCACTGTCGATCCGTCGGAGTGGAAGGTGAAGTAGGATTGCAGATTCAGTAATCGCTTAAGGGTTTGATCTACCTGCGCAAACAGACGACCTTCAGTGAACACAAGGTATACCCCTGGATTTCTTACCAATTACGTCCGCAGTTCAGTCTGGTAATTTTGAAAATGAAGACTCATGATGGGAAAATGCGAACAACAGATAGCTATAAAAAACTGTTACAGTGGACTGAATCACGCCTATGTGACAAAGCGCTGGCGCATCGTAGCATGGTTCCTGAAGGTGGCTCCTGATTTTATCTACCTGAAACTATAATTGCTTTTGCTGATGAATGACGCTCTTTCTTTGCAAGAGGGAAGTCGGTATGCAAGGAATCAATGTTCCTGTGTATTTCCGGAAACATGATGTATCTTTATCGTTTTCAGATACTTTACGTATTATGCTACCTGTCCGAAAGCCATGAAAGACGAGTAGCAAACTCAGTTGTGCGAAAACCGGTAAAAGTGGAAGAACGAGATAGTTTGCTTTTTGCGAAATTCTGGAGATCATTCTAAACAATGTTAGCGGGTCAACATCTCAAAAAAGGAGAATTGTTATGTTCAGGAAATTGTTTTTGGTCGTTGTTGCTCTTTGTTTTACAGCAAGTGTCGCGCTTGCCGGTAACTTTAAGCTCACAAGCCCGACGATTACCTCTGGCGCTATTCTCACTGAGGTGCAGGTATTTGATGGCTTTGGTTGTACGGGGAAAAATCAATCACCAGCTTTGAAATGGACACCAGGTCCGAAAGGAACAAAAAGCTATGCAATCACGGTGTATGATCCCGATGCTCCTACTGGTTCAGGGTGGTGGCATTGGGTTGTCTATAATATCCCGGGGAATGTGACCGAATTGGTTTCGGGTGCTGGAGATGCAACAGGGAAGCTGCTGCCTCCAGGTGCTCTTCAAGGTCGTACTGATTATGGCACTCATGCGTTTGGCGGTGCATGTCCACCAAAAGGCGACAAACCCCATCGCTATATTTTTACCGTCTATGCCCTGAAAATTGAAAAAATTGATGCTCCAGAAGAAGCCTCTGCGGCATTAATCGGCTTCATGATTCGTGCCAATACCCTTGCCAAAGCGAGCTTTACTGCCAAATATGGTCGTTAAACAATTAAATAAACTTGATCGGGAGACACTCTATTGCCTGGCAGGTTATTTTGTGGATGCAGGTTCCGATAAAGAAGGGTTATGAAAGAACTCTTTCTTGATGCGCTGGCTGATAGCGCAGCTATGATCCCTTTTCTGTTGCTCATTTATCTTCTTGTTGAATTGTTTGAACGGCGATTTAATGGAAGAATAACGCACTTATTGGAGAAGACCGCGAAAGCTGGTCCGGCACTGGGTGCGGTCTTCGGTTGCATTCCCCAGTGCGGATTTTCAGTGGTAGCCAGCGCGCTGTATGCTCGCCGACTGATTACCAAAGGGAGCCTGCTGGCCGTGTTTCTGGCAACCTCCGACGAGGCAATTCCTGTGATTCTCGCGCAACCAGGCAAGGGAAGGTTCGTTGTGACTATTCTGTTTACGAAGCTGATCATCGGACTTGTTGCAGGATATGCGATTGATCTGGCTGTTGGGAGTTTGTCACAGAAAAAAGAGGATCATGGCCACCAACACCCTGTCGAAGCACCCCTTGATGCTGGTTGTTGCAACCATGATCTTTCGGGCACAATCGGCAAGTGGCAGTGGCTCACGCATCCACTCATCCACACAGCAAAAATATTTCTTTTTATCATGGCAGTAACCTTTGCCCTCAATGTGCTGATTGCGTCTGTGGGTGAAGAGAATCTCGGCCGGGTTTTACTCAAACAGCATCTTTTTCAGCCATT
>CAILXE010000359.1 GCA_903838095.1 uncultured Chlorobiaceae bacterium | reverse complement strand
TTTACAACGTTACCTTAATTTAGCAGACCTTAAAGGTTAAATGCAAGAAAAAAACAAAACACCCGCTACTCCCCGCTACTCTTTAAGCGACTCTATAAGCTTTTCGTAAAACCCTCCCTTATGACGGACGATTTCACCAGTCACGAGATAGATAACTTCATGGGCAATTCTTGAGGCATGGTCAGCCATACGCTCTATATATCTTGAGATACTCAGGGCAGCAATAAGCTGATCGACATCCGAATCCGGATTTTTCATTAAGGCGGTCACCTTTTTGAATACCGATCGGTGCATCACATCTATCTCTTCATCAAGAGCACAAACCTGATCTGCCAGCATACAGTCTTTCGAGATAAATGCCTCAATCGATTTCTTGACCATCTCGGCGGCATGCATGCCCATATCCTCAAAAACAAATGACTCAAGCATCCCGGGACTTATTTCAGGCATACGGTCAATAATATGAACCGCAAGATCACCGATACGTTCGAGATCATCATTGATCTTGATAATCGTGACGATGGTGCGCAAATCCCTTGCCACTGGCTGCTGAAGAGCAAGAAATGCAAGGCAGCGCTCTTCAAGATTGACCTCTGCCACATCAATTTCCTGATCGACAATCCTGATCTGGCGGGCCCCCTGTTCGTCCTGATGTTTCACTACATGCAAGGCATTGAACAAATTCTCCACAACTTTATCAGAAAGTTGAACAAGAACCTGAGAAAGTTCTTTTATGAGCTCATGAACCGGTCGTGATGACATAAGTGACAATAATTATGTATTAGCTGAATCTGCCTGTGATATAATCTTCCGTCATCGAATCTTTCGGATTGGTAAAGAGCTGTGCCGTCGACGCATGTTCGACCAGAATTCCTTCATAGAAAAACATGGTGAAGTCAGATACCCGTGATGCCTGCTGCATGTTGTGCGTAACAATCATGATGGTATAACTGCCCCGCAACTCCTGGATCAGATCTTCAATTTTTGCTGTGGCTTTTGGATCAAGCGCTGATGTCGGCTCGTCAAGCAGAAGCACCTCAGGCTCAACAGCAAGTGTACGGGCCACACAAAGCCTCTGTTGCTGACCACCACTCAGGCCGAGGGCGTTTTTGTCGAGACGGTCGCAAACTTCATCCCATATTGCTGCTTTTCTCAGGCTTTGCTCGACAATCTCCATCAATTGTTTCTTGTCATTCACTCCGTGCAAACGGGGGCCATAAGCGATGTTGTCAAAAATTGACTTTGGAAAAGGGTTCGGTTTCTGAAAAACCATACCGACTTTCTTGCGAAGCAGTACTTCATCGGTAAATTTTCCATAAACATCCTCACCATCAAAAAGCAGAGAACCGGTGGTATGACAGCTTGGAATAAGGTCGTTCATGCGGTTAATGGCACGTAAAAAAGTACTCTTGCCACACCCGCTCGGTCCAATAATTGCTGTAACATACTTTGAGAGAATATCAGCACTGACCTTTTTGACAGCTTCAAACTCACCATAATAAATGGAGAAATCCTTTGCTGCAATGTGAGCAGAACCTCCTCCGCTTATTGAACTTCTTTCTGGAGGAAGATAGATATCACGTGTTGCTTTCTGTACAGGCACTCTTTCTGAAGCTGTTCTCACATCAGGTGTCATGAATATTGGTAGTTTTACCCTTTTAATTTTTTTGAAATACGTGCCCGCAGAATAATTGCCGACAAGTTGAGCAGCAGAACAATAGTGACCAATGCAAGCACCATGCCATACTGGACATGGCGGATTTGAGTAGCCGCTTCATGTTCGCTGGCAAGATTATAGATGTTCCAGGAAAGAGCAGGAGTCGGCGACGAAAAAACATCAGCAAGACCAATCGCCGAACCGACGCTGACTGCCGCCGTAAAGATGATCGGCGCAGTCTCGCCTGCCGCACGTCCAAGACTTATCACCCCTCCGGTCAGAATACCGGGAAGCGCAGCAGGAAGAATAACAGTTGCAATAGTATTCCATTTCGTAGAACCAAGGCTGAGCGACGCCTCCCTGTAGGTCTTCGGGACTGCGAGAATAGCCTCTTCAGAGGCCCGGATAATCGTCGGAAGAATCATGATGGCCAGCGTCAACGCACCGGCTATGACACTTTTTGATTCTGAAACCTTCATGGTATTGATAAAAAAAGCAAGACCAAACATACCAAAAACAATACTTGGCACACCTGCAAGAGTGCTGTTGGCACTACGCAGCATACTGTTTAAAAAACCAGGCCTGGCATATTCTGTAAAATAGACAGCGGCAACGACGCCAAGCGGAAACGCAAAGAGCATCGCTCCTATGGCAAGGAAAAAGGTACCCTGAATCTCCGGCCAGATTCCTCCGAAAAAGTGAGAATCAACGGAGCTGTCGGTTATAAATCCCCAATAGACTGTAAATTCCGGAAGGAGCATGTTCTCCAGATTCTCCCTGACATAAGGAAAGAGCTTCGCCAGAGAGGTGCCCTCAAAACCAAGTGCACGGCTTACAAAGTACTCCTTGCCCATCGCACTGGCATTGGAATTATCCCATTTAGACTCATAAAGCAGGTCATGCAACTTTTCCTCAGCTTTTTCCCATCTGGTCTGACCATACCTGAATCTTGTCAGCATTGGTTCAGGATCACCCGGAAGGGGGCCAAGCAGTGCCCTCAGGGCGGATTGTACCTGAGAATATTTCGCCGTGTATTCCGCCTTTTTTTCTGGCGCCATGGTTTCAAGCTCCGCCTCGAAACCGGTCAGCATCTCGTATAATGTCGCCCGGTAACGCTCTGATAAAGCAACCTCACTCTCAAGATCTTGACTGTCACCTCTCTTGAATTCAGCATGCAGCATTTTACGATGTTCTACAGTGCCGGTAAAAAATACTGCGCCAATACCATTGGAAATTATCGGCACAACAACAATCATCAGGGCCATGGCCATGACCACGATTGAACCAATACCAACAGCGGTAAACGAACGATCAAGTATTTTCCTGGTGCCAATATTCATAACAAAGGGTTGGATGATCAAATATTACTGGCCAGAGAGAATTTTCCGCTGACGAACCACAATTCTTTCACTCACAAAATTACTGATAAAACTTATAACAAGAAGAAGAAGGCCCATGGCAAACAGCACATGAAAACGGGCAGATCCTGTCACCTGATCTGCTTCACCCATATCCCCAGCAATGGTCGCGGTCAGCGTTCGGATTGCTTCGAGATAATTGAACCATGGCTCAGGAATATGTGAGGAGTTGCCCGAAGCCATCCAGACCACCATGGTTTCACCAAGAGCCCTCATAATGCCAAGAATGACGGCAGCAAGAATACCGCTGCTTGCCGCCGGAAGAATTGTTTTTATGATCGTCTCGGCCCTTGTTGCTCCAAGTGCATAACTTCCCTCACGAATTTCACGCCCGACAGCCTGAAGGGCATCCTCAGAAACACTGACGATCGTCGGCAGAGCCATAAAGCTCAGGATGATAGAGACATTAAGCGCATTGGTACCGGTCAGAATCTGGATACCATTGAGAACTGAGCCAACCTTGAACAAAAGGAAAACCGAAAACAAGCCAAAGACAATCAACAAAACGATATGCAGTTGCTGACGACGATGCTCGTCCTTGATGTTCGTGGTCAACATATCCGCAATGACAATAACGGCAAGGAGCAGAAAAGGTGAAACAAGAATCCACCAGGCCCACATCAGCAATGGACCACCATGATCCTGCATAAGTGGAGCCAGCACGACAAGTGCAAAAAAACCAAATGCCACTGAAGGAATTGCGGCAAGCATCTCAATGACCGGTTTTGCATACTGCCGAATTGAAAAAGGGAGAATATCGCTGAGGCATATTGCGGCAGCGACCCCCATTGGAACAGCAATCATGGCCGAACCAAGTGTCACCATCAAGCTGCCGTAGATAATGGCAAGAGCGCCAAACTCGGCAGGTTCATCAGCAGGATACCAGTTCGTACTGGTAAAGAATTCACTGAACCCGCGAATCTGAAAAAAAGGAATGGC
>CAILXE010000358.1 GCA_903838095.1 uncultured Chlorobiaceae bacterium | reverse complement strand
TCATCCTACAAAAAGTGGATTCAGTCCTACAGGGATCTTCCTTTACTGATCAACCAGTGGGCCAATGTGGTGCGCTGGGAGATGAGAACCCGTCTTTTTCTGAGAACGACTGAATTCCTCTGGCAGGAGGGTCATACGGCCCATGCTACTCCAGAAGAGTCGCAGGAGGAGGTGCTCCGCATGATCAATGTCTACAAGACCTTTGCCGAAGATTATATGGCAATGCCGGTGATTATGGGCAAGAAGAGCGACAGCGAAAAGTTTGCGGGAGCGGTTGAAACATACTGTATTGAGGCGATGATGCAGGATACCAAGGCGCTCCAGGCAGGCACGTCGCACAACCTCGGACAGAATTTTGCGAAGGCTTTCGACTGCCAGTTCCAGACAAAAGAGGGAATACTTGACTATGTCTGGGCAACAAGCTGGGGAGTCTCGACCAGACTGATCGGCGCCCTCATCATGGCACACTCCGATGATCGTGGTTTGGTGCTTCCTCCGAAACTTGCCACTCGTCAGGTGGTCATTATCCCGATTCTCAGGGGTGATAAAGCGGCAGTCATAGAACGGGCAAATGCTCTTGCCGATACTCTCAACCGGGGTGGCATTACCGCTTTTGTCGACAGCAGCGAACAGAACTCTCCAGGATGGAAGTTTGCCGAATATGAACTCCAGGGCATTCCGATCAGGATTGAACTTGGGCCAAGAGATATTGAAAAAAGTATCTGCATCGCAGCTCGCCGTGACACACTGGAGAAAACCGAGGTAGCCCTTGACGACTTGCTGGCGCAGCACATCAGTGAAATTCTCAACGATATTCAGCAGTCCATGTTCGACAAGGCATTGCAGTTCCGTAATGACAATACCGTTGAAGTTTCAAATTATGAAGAATTCAAAAAAGCTGTCGAAAAGGGATTTGTGATTGCCCACTGGGATGGTACAGCAGAAACAGAAGCGAAAATCAAGGAAGAGACCAAGGCGACCATCAGGGTGATTCCCGAAGAGGCAGAATATATTGCCCAGCATCGTCTTGATGAACCAGGCTCATGTATCTATTCAGGAAAACCGGCGGCGCGAAAAGTGGTGTTTGCGAAAGCCTACTGAGGGAGCCGTTCATGCCCCTTTTGTGACAATGGGCCGGTAAAAGGATCAACATTGAACAACCTGCCCCAAACCTTCATGTGGTAGAGCAGGTTGACTCAATGATTTCAAGCCAGATCCAGAGCGTTAAGCTTTGGATCTGGCTGGTTCAATGTTTTTGTGGCAAGAGATACATTCTCCCATCTCTCCACCATTAAGCTCCGAAGGAGCGAAATCCTGGTAGATATCAGGTCTCTTTGAAAAACTCTTTCAAGCCCTCTTCATCTGGCTTCATCGATTTGTCGCCCTTGTTCCAGTTTGCCGGACACACCTCTCCAAATTCCTCGGTAAACTGAAGAGCATCAACAAGACGAAGCGCTTCATCAACATTGCGGCCAAGCGGAAGGTTATTAACCACCTGATGTTGAACAACACCAGCCTTGTCAATCAGGAACAATCCTCTCAGCGCAATTCCAGCGCCCTCAATCAATACATCATAATCGGCTGATACCGTCTTGTTGAGATCAGAGAGCAGTGTATAGGTCACACCCTCAATACCACCCTGACATCTCGGAGTGCGCAGCCATGCGTAGTGAGAAAACTTTGAATCCACCGAACAGCCAATCAACTCTACATTTCTTTCACGGAAATCCTCAAGTTTTTCCTGAAACGCATGAAGCTCTGTGGGGCAGACAAAAGTAAAATCAAGCGGATAAAAAAACAGCACCACATACTTGCCCCTGAAATCAGAAAGCTTGCACGAATCAACAAACTGCGAGCCGTTAACAACGGCGGCCACATCAAAATCCGGCGCCGGGCGCCCTACAAGTACACTCATGGTATTTTATCTTTTTTTTGGTTACGAGCTGATATTGTTAAACAGGATTAATTTTGTCTAATATAAGGTATTTCAGGATGTCATGCAAGCAGAAAAGAGCTTGGGGACATTGCAGATGTTCTTCATCAGCCTGCAATGATCAATGGTGACTGTTGCACAACGTCGATTTATCATTTCATCGGCTGCCGAATAATGGTTTTCCATTTTGCGGGATCAGCTTTGCGAATATCGCTCAGGTAAATTTCATGATGTCGGCCAATGCGCTGTCTATTGCAGGAATCGATGAAATGGTGCACTTTTTCAATGGTAGGCCCTTCTTCTGAAAATGGGCCGATGTGCATGATTTGTGCACACAGGCCTTCTGAAAAAGTTTCAAATTGTAATCGGGTTATGGCTGCCGGATTTTTTTTCTTTTTCACTTCATCAAGAGCGCGATCAAGCATCTCTTGAGTTACAAACGAGGGTTGCATAATCATCGCTCGCCACTGCCAGTTCGATTTGTCTTCCTGAGAAAAGTTTGACATGTCATCGACCCACCACAATCCTTCAAGTGGCATGACGCCATAATCAATTGCCAGGTTTCCCTTTTTGACCATGAATTTCAATGTATAGTAGACTGCAAACAGCGCTTCAATGGCATCAGCGTATTCCTTTGAGGTATTGGGATCACCCTTGCCATCGATCATAAGAAAGTTCATGGGAGGAACATCAATAGCAACAACCTCTTTTGCAGGTGCATGGTAAAAATGGCGGAATTCCTTTTTAAGATCAATCTTGTTCATCTGAAATTACCTCCTGTTGCAGGATTTTGATAACCTTTCGGCACCGGTCTGTTTTTATGCCATGGCGATAATTCCGTCTGATACTGTATATTTCACCATAACATCAGATAGCTCTTTTTGAACGGTTGGACAAAACAAGAAGGAGATATGTTGTCACAACTTCTCGCAAGACTGACAATAATAAAAGTTAACAAATGTTGAAGAATATTGTGGTTTCCAACTTCCGGGTGTGACGTGTTCTGATTTTGGCTTTCATGGTGTTGAATCTGTCCAGGGTCTCTATCATGACATCTTTAACGTTTAACAGTTTAGGAGGTTTATTATGGCATTAAATGCGTATTTGAGGGTTGAGGGTCAAAAACAAGGACCAATCAAGGGCTCAGTAGTCCAGAAAGGGCGCGAGGATTCAATCATGGTGATTGCTTTTAACCATGAAGTGTTATCACCCAGAGATGCTGCCACAGGTTTGCCAACAGGCAAGCACCAGCATAAAGTTTTGACGATTACCAAGGAAATTGACCGTTCAACTCCTTTGTTGATGAACGCCCTGGTGACGAATGAAAACCTGAGAAAATGGGAGTTGCGGTTCTGGCGCCCTTCACCATCCGGCATTGAAAAGCAGTTTTTTACCATTCAACTTCTCTATGCGAACATCTCTAACATCAGGATGGAGATGCTGGACAACACATACCCTGAAAACATGAACCATAAAGAGCGTGAGCATATCTCATTTACCTATCAGAGGATTACCTGGACGTATGAAGATGGCGCACTAACCAGTATGGATGACTGGTCCGAACGAGTGTAAGAGGGACGTAGGTGATATTCTGCACTTGCGTGTTGTTACACTTCATTTACGGTACTAAAATCACTATTATTGAACGGTTGAAATGTTGGCGGATTCCGCTTTTTCTTGTACGTGATGGCAGGCATGCTTGTATGTTGTTTCGTATGCCTCTTTAATAATAAACTTTTACTTTGATGATGAAAATCGGTGAAAATGGGCTTGATCTTATTCGCAAACATGAGGGATTACGTCTTGTGGCTTATGTTTGTCCTGGCGGAAAGTTGACTATCGGTTATGGTCATACCGGTGATGATGTGAAACATGGAATGAAAATTGACGAAAATAAAGCGGACGCTTTGTTGCGCAAGGATCTGGAGCGTTTTGAAAAATCGGTCAATGAGTTGGTTGATGTGCCGATGACGCAGGGGATGTTTGATGCACTGGTCTGTTTTGCCTTTAATCTTGGGGCTGGTTCGCTGAAGAGTTCAACCTTGCTTGCCAAACTCAATGCAAATGACAAACAGGGTGCGGCTGATGAGTTCCTCAAATGGAACAAGGCTCAGGGAAAAGTACTTGATGGATTGACCGCACGTCGTTCAGGCGAGCGGGAGTTGTTTTTATCATGATGATGAGCTGCGCACTGTAAATTTGTGAGTAATCCCGGCTTTTGACCAGCCGTGCTTCTGCCGGAGCAAAGCGAAGGCAGAAACACTACTGGAGGGTACTGATGAACAAGTTTTGGAAAAATCTACTTCATTGAATAAAGAATTACACCATCCGTGTTGTAAACATCCACATTCCACGTCCCTCCTCTGGGTGTTGGTGGATTCGTGAGCTTCTGGCCCCAGAACGCAATCAGATTGCCAGTTGACAGCGCCGTCTCCAAAAGAGTTTGCAATCCGTGTTGCGTCGTCAGTACAGCTACTGTTTTTCCTGGTTGATCACGCAACGCAATGAGAGCGTGGCAACCGGAAAAGTTTGTCAGTGCATAACCCTCGACGAGTGTAACGTGACCAAATAGTTCAACCGTAGGAGTTAATTTTGAGGTATCAACTTTTACTCCTGGTTCCGTTACCGTTGTTTTTCCCATTTAAATCTCCTTAGAGCCTTCTGGTTGTATGAGTCAGATTTACCTGAGAAGGCATTTCAGGTAAAGCACAATAAATAGAATGATCCGTCAAGACGTACAATCCGTCCATTCCGCCTATAGTCAGAAACTGATCAGTTTCGCGTCAGGGCGCGATGCATGTGCATGAAGATCGTTCATGCCTCCGAAAGAGGCATTCTTTACCAGCATGTGTTCCTCAATACCTCGAATTTCGGCGCAGGGCTTGCACACGATGACTTGGGCATTGGGGTTGGAGAAAATCTCCTCAAATCGAGAAGGCGGGCCAAACGGAATCATTTTGGGGTGGGCTCCGTCGAGCGCGATAGTAACCGCATCATGGAATAACATTAACATTACCGTATCGCCAGCCTGAAGGGCAGAGTTCGCGAAAACGAATGGCAACGCCCCACGCGTAATATCTGTTGGGCCCCAGGTTGTGGGAATGACGTAATGCACTTTGATCTCCTAAGTAATTAAAATACGTTCGGTGAAAACATCGATTTCAAACATCGTTGAGACTGATCTGTCTAATACGGAAAAAGCAGATGGCTTCTTTCTCTATTACAGTTGCTCAATATATCATTTATTACGCATTCATGAGCAGGCCATCGTCAGCCGCATACTTCGGTGCGTGGCCGCAAGCAGTATCACTTCGCTCAGTGCCTGACCGCTGTCCCTCGCAGCGACATGTGCGGTTCAGCGCAAAAGAAAAGTCCGGCAGGGGAGCGTGAGTTTTGAAGAAAATAAACCGCACAAGCGCTTTAAATGATAGCCCTTGTTTATATTGATGCTCAGTTATTCCTCTCTGTAGTTTCCATAAACACACATCGCTTCATGAACATCCTTCAGTACGAATCAAAAATATGGGTAAACGTGGCGAGATCAGATATTACGATTATATTAGCGACAAGGTTGCGTTGGTGCAGGATCTCTACGACTTTGAAAAATGGGAAAGTGCGGGGAATTACTCTAACCGACAAAAACCATATCAAGCGATAACTGCATGAAAAACAATAAATAAAAAAGCCCATTATTGCACTAAGAAGGATACCCTTCAACGGCTTGAAGCCGACCTTCATGCAACACAGGCTATATGAAAATAATAACAAGAGAAGATTAAAAAAAATATCAGGGGACCGACTCTTCTGCTGATCTGTATATTTTGCAAAGTTTAGCAAAAAAAGCCCCGGAAATAGTCCAAAGCCCTATCCTTTTTGGTGAACTGACTGCTGATAGGCATTAAACAAAGCCTGTTAACGCTTCCGGAAAAATTATGGAATAACCGGCATTACGCATGATCAACAATATTCTCCAGCTCAATCCACCGGCGGTGTGGAAACATTTTTACAGCCTGACGCAAATTCCCCGTCCATCCGGGAAGGAGGAGCAAATCAGGGCGTTCATCTCTGATTTTGGCCGAAACCTCGGACTGGAAACTTTTGTTGACGATGTCGGCAATGTTATCATCTGGAAGCCTGCCACCTCCGGCAT
>CAILXE010000357.1 GCA_903838095.1 uncultured Chlorobiaceae bacterium | reverse complement strand
GTAAAAAACAACGTCTGTGGCGACGAACGAAAAGTAAGTGTGCCCATGAAAATACGATTCGACAAAAGACGAGTAATGTTTAACGATAACCCGCAGTTATCTTTTGATCTGGAAACATGCACGTTTGAAGTCAAAAAAATCGAAAGAATAACAATGAAACCAGTATTCACATGCTCAGATTAAAGCGCATTACTTCCGGCTATCCATCCTGTGGAAAAAGCGGCTTGCAGGTTATAGCCGCCAATTTCACCTGCATAATCAAGCAACTCACCGCAGAAAAAAAGATTTGGGACTAAACGAGACTCCATTGTCCTGGGGTTCACCTCATCAAGCAAAACGCCACCAGCAGAGATTTCGCCCTGATCAAGCGGTACATCAAGGACGTTGCCAAGCGAAAAATGTTTAAGGGCAAGAAGCAATGACTGCCTTTTCTCTTTGAGCAGTCCACTCCATGTCACATCGTTATCAAGGCCTGCCTGACGCATCAAATAAGGGATAACTGACGTCGGCAAATTACAAACGATACCGTATTCATCTTCCTTGGTGGCACCTTGCAGCGATTTTCGAACCATTTTAGTACCGTTTTTTCGGGCGTAAACCAGAAGTTGGCCTTCAAGTTCAGGTACACTTTGTTCGGGAAATAGATCAGCAAAAAGTGAAACATTACCATACATAGCCCTGAGTTCAGCAATATCACGTGACAATGATAACACAACAGGGCCGCTGAAGCCTCGATGGGTAAAAAGGAGATCCCCACGGCGCGCAACACTCCGACCACCAGCAAGAGCAATAAAATCAATCGAACTGAGAGAAACGCCAGAAAGAGGAAAAGGCTTTTTTGTATAAACTGGCGCTAACGCTGGAGAAGCATTTTTAATTGAGTGGCCAAGTGCTCGAGCAATCTGCAATCCATCACCACTCGTGCCTGTTCGAGAATAAGAAACACCACCAGTAGCAACAATAACAACATCGGCAATAAATGATGATTTGTCGGTAGTAACGACAAATTGGCCCTTGTGAGGTTCGACAGACAGAACTCGACTGGAAAAAAAAGAATGGACTGCGGATTCAAGCAATAATTTCTCAAGAAGTAAAACAACTGATAAAGAATCCCCATTCACGGGAAAAACTTTACCGTCATCACGCTTATATGTCAAAACGCCACCGCGCGCAAGCAAATCAACAAGATTGTTGTTTGTAAAGCTATAGATGGCGTGTCGTAAAAATCTTTGCTCTTTATTCCGCAAAAAACCAAATTGCAACAACTCAGCAGGAGTGCCATGATGAGTTACGTTACATTTTCCACCGCCCGATATTTTGATCTTGGAGCCTGGTTGGGGATTCCGTTCAAGCAATACAATGGAACAATCCTTTCTTTTGCGTTCAGCAGCTCTTCTACAGGCAATTGCTGCAAACATCCCTGAAGCCCCACCTCCAATAACAACTACAGCCCGTTTTCCACATTCTGACCCATTTGTATGTATAACTGTTGTTTTACATTGATTCATCCCAACACAGTATCATCCAAAATGTCAGAAAATAAAATAATTTACTGTAGAATAACAACTGGACAAACAAAATCACCTTGCTTTATAATAACCGTAAGGGGCAGCTCTCCAATAGGTACTTCATTAGCAGTAAATACTTTTGATTCTGCATCATACGTTAACCAGCTCGGGAGCGAAGTTCCATCCATAAGAAAAACTTGCTCTGCATCTATTGACTTTGAAAGCTGCTTCCGAATTTTTTCCGGGAGCGGGAAGAAGAAAGATGAACGAGAACTGACAAATTTTTCCGGAATATATACTTTGAGAACTTGATCTTCAATCAACCCTTTCTCACTTCCTGATTTATCGTCCAAACTTCTTGCAGTGATTTGTGAACGCATATCAGCCCCCATATCAACCGACATCAACGTTCCCAATTGAGAAGAAGGCAAGTTTGGATCATACCATTCCGGTGGTTCCGGTGCCGTTGCCTCAAAAATCAGTAGGGAGCCATTTACAGGCGTGATGATATAGTTGCTCGAAGTATATCCCCCTAGGCCGTCAGGAATAATATCATAAGTACCTTTTTCAATAGCGCCCTGCGATGAACCTGAATACACAAGTGTACCGGAAAGATCGGAAGAATTATCACCAAGCACAAAACCAGTAAATATAACTCCATTTCCCCCACTATAAGGAACACCATCAAAGCGCTTTATCTCTCCAATAGCTGTAATAGTCAGAGGAGCTCGTGTGATAGTAAGGGACTCACCTGTATAAGATATAATG
>CAILXE010000356.1 GCA_903838095.1 uncultured Chlorobiaceae bacterium | reverse complement strand
TTGGCTTCTGTGCCTACAATCACCACCGATATTTGCCCTGCAACTGAGTATGTAAAAGGTGCAGTCCTCCTTTTCGAAGCTGGCAACGTACCCGATCTTGTCTCCAAATTGCAGTCAGTCCTATTTGATGGATCGATACGTAAAAAACTTATGGAGAATAGTATGTTACGATCTTGCTACTTCTATAACCCAGCGAATGGATGGGAGGAGGGATTTCGTGAAGTCGTGGAGAGCGTTAAACACCAGAGAATTCCAGTTGGAAAGATCGTTCCAGTTGAACAACCAGTTGAAGCTTAGCCAAAATTTACATTATGTTAGTTTCTGACTACCATCAATGTTGAACCGTCTGGAATCATTATGGTTGATCATCTTAGAAAGGTATCCACTTTTTTAGATAGGTTTTCAATACTCAATTGTTTTCGGAAATCTTCCCAGGCGGAACGTGCAATACGTTCTCTCAAATCACCATCCAATAAGAGATTGGCAATAGCATCAACCCACTCGTCAAGGCTATTAACAAGAAACCCGTTTATCCCATTTTTGAAAAAATGCGGATATTCTGCTGTGTTGGTTGCAACGACTGGTGTTCCAGTTCGCATGTATGCCAAGACTTTTCCAAATGATTTTGCCTGATTGTAAGCACTTCCCTTGTCGATGATATCAATGCCAACAGACGCGTTACTAAGTAATTTTAGCATCTTTGGATAACTCAAAAATGGCCAATGGCGCATAACAATCTTTTCCTCGGCGCAAATACGGTGAATCGTCTCCAAATTTGCATTTTGCTTCACTCCAATAATCCACACTTCAAATTTTACCAGTTTCCTGACATAACGCAAAATATCCGCAAAGAATTCTCGTTCATATTCGTTGACATTTGGGATGAAATGATGAGTCCATACCAAAATAGGTCTACGCTTGGCCGGTGAGGGAGAAGGAAAAGTTGAAGGACATTTCGCTCCCGTCCAAATCACCGTCACATTAGAATTATAATTTTCACACCAAGATGCTATGTTTTGACTCGAAGCAATGACTCCCCTGGCATTACTACATAAGTTCTGGAATATCTCAGAATATTCTGGCTGGAGATAATAGGCATCGTCGATATCAAAAAAGTAAGGAATATCGCATAGCATATCGTGTCGGTTTAAAGGATGCCGCCCTTGTTGTATGAATGCAAAATCCGGTTTTAGGATTTTAATAAGGCGTAATCGTTGTGAATATTCTAACTGTGCAGGCACAACTGTGCAATTCCATCCTAATTTTTCAAGAGCTGCAGCAAGTTCCCAAGCACGAAACTGGGAAGATCCACCATCAATGGGATTTGACGGGAAAAAAATCAATTTTTTCCCGACGGATGATTTTACCGAGTACCGAAGATAGAGTAATCCTTCGCGAATACGATGTCCAACCCATGATAACACTTGTCTCATCTTCATTTTATATCCACTTTTTCTGCACAGGTTATTTTCAAAAGTCTGCGAAGAGAAAAGTTGCCCCGGATTTGTGAACAAGTAAGATTTTTCGAAAATTAGATAACATTATTTTTTTCTAAACCACATACTACTTAAAGTTTTCTTTTAATTTTAAAAAGAGAGATTCATAATATCTATAACTTATTAGAGCCATGAATATGGTAAGCAACAATGCAAAAAGAAAAATGATCCATGAACTGTTTAAGTTGAACTGTAAACCGATAGAATTCACGGCTTTCCTACTAATATTAACTGCCAGCATATGGAGCATATACATCCCGTAAGAAATCATTCCTATTCGTTGTAATAAAGGCAATTTTAGTAGCCAAGATAAACTGTGGTCTTCTCTAATCACGCATGCCGCCAATAAAAAACAGAATATGATTGATTGTACTGCATACCATGCTGCCGAAATATTTCCTGGCCACATCACGACAGTAATTGCCATTATGGCAAGCAGGGGGGCACTCTCAGATCTACCAAAGACTTTTCTTAGTAGTAAAAAAACATTCTTTGAATGGAGTGCCAGAGCTAATAAAACACCACAACATATTTCTGTCGATGGACTTGTTGCGATCCTTAAAATACGTTCAAAAAAGGTATTTGGGGTTTGAAGTGTTCCAAAATATGTGAATTCGAGAGATAAATCAGCCAACATTAATATGAGAATAATTGCGATAGCTTTTCGTCGCTGTAAGAATTTCATTGCTATCGGCCAAAAGAGATAAAATTGTTCTTCTGTTGCCAAGGTCCATGCAAAAATGAAAATGACTCTTCGGTGACCATCTTCGTTGACTGCAAGATCCACAAACCAATTTGAGGTGTAGGTTAGGTAGTACTGTAGGTTATTAAAAAATCCACTCCCAACAGCATTATGCTCTAAAGAAAAAACTAGAACCGTGTAAATAAAAAGGACTAAGTAGTACAAGGGGAAAATGCGAAGGACTCGTCTAATATAAAAATTTTTTAGGTTGATTGTCCCAGTTTTTGTTTCCTCTCGTAAAAGCAATGTAGTAATTAAAAATCCACTAATAGTAAAAAATAATGAAACACCGGAGGCGCCAATATTTGCAAATGGCATCAAATCATGTGAAACAGCGGGAGAATGTTGCCATATTACACCAATTATAGCAAAACAACGCAAGGCATCTAATGAACCAAAATAGCGGTTAGACAAATAGCTATCGTATGAGGTCATCGTATTTTTCTATATTGATTCAAAGCTCTTTGAACCATCGCATTAATGCTAAAGGATTCGACAGCGCGTTGGCGAGCAGCTACTGCCAGTTCACTCCGTCTGGTAGGATTGATCATTAGGTGCCGTAACGCATCGGTTAGCCGTTTTTCATCCTTGGGCGGAACGATGATTCCTGAAACACCATCCTCAACGGCGATGGAGGTATCCCCCACATCGGTGGCCACAATAGCCAACCCTGACATCATGTGTTCCATTAGAGCGATGCTTAAGCCCTCAGTATGTGAAGTTTGAACGCTGATGTCGGCTTGACACATTATTGTTTGCAACTCTTCGTCCGGCAAATAACCTAATAGATGCACTCTATCTTGTAATTGCAGTTTTTCGATCAGAGCTTCTGTCTCTTTCATATACCAGACCGTACTGTCAATGGGTTTTCCAATAATGGACACCGAAAACTGATAGCCCTCGTCTCTGAGATTTGCTGCTGCCTGAATTAAGATCTGAGGATCTTTGGGAGGAACAATTCGTCCCAGCCAGATAATCATTGGTGGCGAGGAATTTTCTTTCCTTATGGTTTCCTGGATAATCGGAACACCACCATGAAAGACAGATACCTGAGATATTCCAGTGCGATCCTTAAGTTTCTTCGCAACAAGGCGAGATGATCCAGAGATTGAATCACATCGGTGTAATGCCCATATTATCAGTTTCTGCTTCCATCCAGGTTTATCCAGCACTGATTCAGAATCCTGCCAGGTAAACACAACTTTTGGCCTATGCTTCATGAAACGGGTGGCTAATATTACGAATGGTAGAGAAGGAACTCCATGAATGTGAGCTATGTCAATACGCTCTTTTCTGAACAACTTTCTCAGTTCGAAAAAGGCACGGATGTATGATAATAGGTTTTTCGATTTGGCGCCAAGAGTGACAAGCGTAACCTGTGGATTGTATAGTTCGCTGTAGGTACCACCTGATCGGAGCGCAAGCGCATAGGAACGTACTCCTTGCTCAGCTATTCCGAGTGCCAGGTTATATGCCAGACGCTGAGCACCACCTCCACCAAACATCCCTATGATCTGGGCAACGGAAAGATCACACCTGGTTAAAATTTCTGGATTGGCTTTCATACCTTTTGACCAATTTTGTGGAAAAAATTCTGTATTGGGCCGGCAACTAACGGCATGACATGCTGATAGGCAACGATTGCTGAAGCTGTAAGGCCAATAGCGGCAAAGAGCAAAGACCACTGTATGCTGAGACCGGATATTGCGAGAGACGGGATTGTTCCAAGGAAGAAAGCCATCGCTATAAGGACTGTATAACGAAGGTCCTGGGCTATGATAGATAGATTTCTCTTCCCTAAAGCCCAAGAAACAACCGAGTGCCCGGCAAGATTACCAAGGGCAATACCTGCGACAAATCCCTTCATACCTGCGAGGTAATAACCAGCGAGACATCCACTTGTTGAAAAAACTAAATTACAGAAGTTACTTATTGCCAGAATATGCGTATCACCAAGAGCAAGCAAAGCACGATCCGCCGAAGATTGTAAGATGGAGAACCAGACAACTCCTCCCAAGAGTGGTGCAAGAAAGGATGCATCTTTGTAGCGGGGATCATACACGAAGTTGAAAAACCATGGTGATGCGATAATTACTGTAACAATTCCAAACTGTGAGATGGCCAGTATCAGGTCACGCGATTTGAGAAATTTTCGATGAAAGCTTGAACGATCTTCCTGTATTATCGACGCAAGGACTGGGAACAGGACGGATCCAGCCAGTCTTGATCCGATATCGTAGGGAAGACGGGCGAACATCAGGGCTATTCCGTATACACCGACAACCCCCATTGGTACCAATTTTCCTAAAATCAACCGATCGGCCTGATTTGCAAGAAAGGTCATCATGGTGCTGAGGAATACCCAACCGCCAAACCTCAATATAGACTGTACAGCCTTACGCTCCCAACAGAGACGATTTCGGATGCCTGGCAATATTGTATGTGTCAAGAACATGCCAACTGTATAGCTGATCAGCGCTCCACCGATCAGAGCCCATACAGATGGCCATAACAGCGCCCAGGTGATGGTGATTGCTGCTTTCAATATTGCTTCAATCAATCCCCAGATCGTGAGTCGGCTAAGGTTGATTGCCCGGCTGCAGGTATGAACCGATGTCGATTGCAATCCGTTAATGACGAAGTTCAGACCGGTTACCGGAATGACCCATGCAAGGGAAGGTTCATTATAAAACCAGGCTACAGGAAAACCAAGCAAGAAAGTGGCTGTAAATAATAACAAGCCGCGGATGATTTGCAGCGTCCAGGCTGTATTCAGAAATATTGGATCACTGCCACGCGGACTCTGTACAATTGCAGGGCCAATCCCGATGTCTGAAAACATTTCAAGCCCCTGAAGAGCAATCGATGCATATGCAACAATCGCAAAGGCTTCGGGAAATAAGGCGTAGGCCAGGACAAGGTTGGAGCCTAAACGAAGAAAGTTGTTTATCAGGTATCCGGCAATGGTCCAAGCGGAACCGCGCATCGCGCGTTTCCGTAGCGATGAGGCTTCTTTACTATTTTCTCCGTTAGCTTTTTGGGCTGGTGGGCAATCTTGGTTATTAATGGTATGCCTCGTCAAGAGATCCGAGCAAGGAATCGCACACCAGGTCAACCTGATCATTGGTCATGGTCGGAAACATCGGCAAGGTAAGCTCTCGCTCTGCTATTGCCTCTGCTCTCTGTAAATGTAGAGGAACTTCAACATGTTGAGAAAACACGGAAAAAGTATGTATGGGGGGGTAATGAACAGACGATTGAATTCCATCTTCCTTTAATCGGTTCGCTATAGTCTCACGCTTGCATCCAGTGGGTAACATGATCGGCATAATGTGATAACCAACAGTATCGCCTCGTTGGGAGATAGATTCCCAATTAAAATTCGGGATCAGGATTTGACTTCCATTGAGATTTTTGCAATATCTTTCACGTATCCGGGATCTTTCATGCAAAAAACCGTCAAGTCGATTGAGTTGGGCTAATGCCAAAGCGCTTCGCATATCATCCATACGATAATTATAACCGTGTGCGATAACATCATAGCTAAAGGCTCTTCCGTTGTAGCGGTCGAGCGTTAAGGTCGTCATGCCATGTGATCGCATGTTTCGCACGCACTTGGCAATCTGATCATCATTTGTCGTAACCATGCCGCCCTCGCCGCAGGTTATATTCTTGTTTCCAAAGAAACTGAATCCTGCAACAGTCCCCCATGAACCGCAGCTTCGACCATGCAGGGTTGAAAACAAAGCATGAGCACAATCTTCGATGATAACAAGATTATGCTTTGTTGCAAGTTCCTGTATAGCAACCATGTCCACCGGAAAGCCGGCATAATGAACTACCATAATTCCGCGCGTCTTCGCAGTAATCAGGCCTTCAGCCTGGCTTGCCCCGATGTTAAGGTTTTCAGGCCCTATGGGTTCGCAGAAGACAGGCGTGGCATCGACATATCGGATTGCATTGGCGGTTGCCACAAATGTCAAAGTCGGGCAGATTACTTCGTCGCCAGCTTTGATACCGGCAGCCAACACTGCCAAGTGGAGTGCGGCAGTACAGTTATTAACTGCGATTGCGTGTTTCACCCCGCATTTTTTGGCAAACGCTTTTTCAAGGCGGAGGGTTACATCACCCATGGTGATCCATTGATCACGCAAAGGCTGTTGAACTGCCTCCAGTTCCTCAGGCCCAAAACAGGGTTCGAATAACGGGACCTTCCAATGCATTCCTCTCTCCCTATGCAATTAGCAATTTATTGGACAAGCCAGGATAAAGCATTATTTAGAACTGTCTGGCGGAAGAAATCGTTGCCGGTGGGTATCAAACATTTCAGAAGCTAATGCATAGTCTTCATGCCGGCCGATGTCCAGCCATAATCCGTTAAACGGGTATGTGCGTACCATTCGTTCTTGAGACAACATATCGAGCATTAAATTGTCGAATCCATAGTGTATATCACGAGGGACAAGGTCAACAATCGATGGGTCGTAAACATAAATCCCCATGCTGGCTGAATATGTATGGGTTGGTTTTTCTCTGAAGCCGACAAGACGATTATTGCTATCGGTATCGAGCACACCCAACGATACCTGGACTTTTTTTTCAATCACAGCAACTGTCGCCTCTTGTGCGCCTTGCGTGTGGTAGTCATACAGCTCAGCGTAATTGATATCTGTGAGCAGGTCACCATTCATGACGATAAATGGCTTATCCAGGCCCTCAATAAGCCGGAGTGGCCCTATCGTCCCGAGAGGTTTGTCCTCTATCACGTAGCGGATATTCATGTTCCACCGTGATCCATCCCCCAAAAAGGCCCGAATCAATTCCGCAAGATAACCGACTGAAATTACAATATTGCGAAAGCCATAATGTCGCAGTTGGCGGAGAACTATTTCCAGGATTGGCCAATCCCCCACCGGCATCAAAGGTTTGGGGAGCACCGTTGTATAGGGTGCAAGTCGTGTACCTTTACCACCTGCCAAGATAACTACAGTTGCATCATTTATCATATCGTATACTCTGTTGGGCGAAATTTATCCATATGCTCACTGATGAAATGTGCGACTTCGCGTAAACCCTCTTCAAGGGTAAATTGAGAAGTCCATCGGCAGCGGTCACGCGCAGCTGATGCATCACAGATGAGAGCCATTACCTCACTTCCTGTCGGGCGAGTACGTTTTTGCTCCGTCACAATAGGGACACTACGTCCGACGACCTTCATGGCAAGTTCAGCGGTTTGACCGATTGAAACCGCGACACCAGTACCGACATTCGTAACACATCCAAGGCAAGCGTCGCTTTGCGCAACAGCCAAAAAGCCTTCAACTGTATCCTTTACAAACAGGAAATCTCGCAACGGTTCAATACTACCTAGTCTGAGTTGAGGAAACCCCGCTAATAACTGAGATATAATTGTTGGGATGACTGCTCGTGCAGATTGCCTGGGGCCAAAGGTGTTGAATGGGCGAATAGTCGCAACGGGTAACCCCATTGCGCGATAATAGCTTTCCGCAATTTTGTCAGCACCAATCTTGCTTGCAGAATAAGGAGATTGGGCTTGGAGAGGATGGCTTTCGTTGATGATTGACATCAAGGCGGTGCCATAGACTTCGCTCGTAGAGGTGTGCACAACCCGAGAAACCTGCGCTCGCCGCGATGCCTCACAGATGTTTAATGTTCCTTGAATATTAGTTGTAACATATGAGGCTGGAGCGACGTAACTATAAGGGATCGGAATCAAGGCTGCTAAATGAAAGACAACATCTATGCCTTCAACAAGTCCTTGAACAAAAAATGGATCGCATATATCACCGCTAACGATATTGAGTTGTTGTAACATTTCAGGAGGAAGAAATTCAAGGTTGCTTCGATCTGATCGTGCATCGTAATGGATTAATGCAGTTACATTTGCCCCTAACTCAATTAATCGTTGAGTCAAATGAGAACCAATAAACCCACCGGCTCCGGTGACCAATACGCTCTTACCCTGCCATGTCATTTTCATGCTCCACTTAGTTTAATTACGATTTGGGTAACCTGTTAGATTACCCTCAACCTTTATGCTTTCGTCAGGAGTAGGTTCAAAATAGAATTAATGTTAATTGGATATCATCGATAGGGCAATCTTTTTTCTGTAAATACAATTTCCCGTTGTTTTTATAGAGGTAAGCCTTAGTGGCAGTAGCACGAAGACGATAAGTCTGTCAAGGTCAAGCCATTCTGATACGCGCTGAAAGCGAGGGGCCTTACCTTATTGCCTGGGAACTCTATCAAAACAGCTCGTAACGCCGTCTTGAGCCCTTTATGATTATCTTCCGTTTCAATATGAATTAAATTTACAGAAACAATGTTAAACTTTTCAGGTGATGATATCTTGATCTAGATGTTTTTTTGAACACAAAAAAGTGTGAATAATTTTATCATCTTATCGTTTATCTTGGTGATGCTGAGTTGAGTGCCGTTGTGTCGTTGATGTTTTAATAAGAGAAGCAACAAAGCGAGGAAGGTACCAGATGCAAATTCTGACTGATGAAAATCAAGACTTATATTTTTCTTAGAATACGTACAGCTGCTAAAGAATTTGCGAAGTGGAGATACTGGCGTGAGTTGAAGGTTGCATCCGAAAGAGAGAAGTATTTCTTTCTCATTCTCATGTTGAAGTACAGTTGAATCTGCGTCTTGTTGACTGAAGCGTTTCTGGTTGGAAAGAAATTGTCGCCACAACCAAAAACGAGATGCTAACACGCGCAACAGGATAAAACCGTCTGTTGCATACCGTGGAAAGAGCTTTGGCTCCTGCAGGATTCGCCAGGCCCACTCCATGCCAATCCGGCGGACTATTAGCGGGGCCCGTTGAACAGTGCCAGCCAGAAAATTTATTGTGGCGCCCAGATGGCTGATGATTTTTGCATTAAGTCGATCTCGATTTTGCTCTATCCATTGAGTGCCCTTTTTGGCGCCCAGAGCAACCAGAAGGATGTCCGGTCTGGCTTGGTTGATGGTGTCAATAATGGCATCGCTGCTCATTTCATCCACCGTGCCGAAGCCCGGATTGAGTGAACCTACAGCATTGAGTCCGCCGGGGTCTTTGTTGATTCCTTCTGCTGCCTGCTTGGCTGCATCACCCTCGCCGCCAAACAAAAAGATGGAGAGTTTGGTGCCGGTGGTTTTGTCTTGGTGAAGTTCCTGGATGAGTGTAGATCCGGCTACATTTTCGGTCATTGGGTAGCCGAGGAGTTTGGCTATCCACAGAAGGGGCTTGCCGTCAAGGACCACGATATCACTGTTGATGATGGCCGCGCGAAAGGCAGGGTCGGAAAAAGACTGTACCACCCAGTTGACATTGATGGTGGAGAGTACGGTATTATACGGCAGCTCAGCCTTTTCGTGCAGGAGTTGTTTGGTTCCCGCTAGAGTGAGGTTGTCCACGGGTAGGCCAAACAGGCACCAGACATCCCGTTGAAAATCCTGTTCGACTCGTGCCTCTTCGGTGGTGGGTGAAACTTTTTTGTTCATACAACCACTTTTGAATGCAAGACGGGTAAAAAAGTTTTGAACAGTATTTTCATCCTAACAGCGTCAGTTAAAGAAGGTTTGTTTTTTGTTGAACATAAGGAAGTCATCATTGTGGGTTGTTATTTTCGATGTAGTTCAGATAATGAGGCCAGAATGCTTTGATGAACGTGAGACCAGTTGTTCTGGCCTGGTCCTGATTCGTGCCGGAAAAGGGAACCGAAACTCGTACAAAGCCGTGTTGCTCATTATTCTTTCGCAGCTTATTGATTGCGGTTGCAAGTTTGAGCTTAGATGTGACTGGCATACTCTTATTGCCTGCCTGATACCAGTAAAAGATCAGTTCTTGTTTGTCTCCCAGTGTTGCGACCAGTTCCGAATAGTTAAGGGTATCGTAGCCAATGGTTAGCTGGTGGATGACGGGCTCGTCAATAACCCAGCCTTGGCTGGGATAGCAGACCAGAGGGGAATGAGCTGCTGTTAATTTGGCAAGGCTGTAATAGTGACCAACGTACAGGGTAACATTTTTATTGTCGTAACTATAATTGGTGAAAACATAATCATCAAGCTTCAGCATGCTGGCGACATCTTTTTCCAGAGCTACGTCTGCGCCTATTTTGTAGCTGTCAATTTCGCGCATAAACTCGGAGAGTTTTGGCCGTACATGATTGCTGGCAGTTGTCTCTGAACCCCGGTAAACAAAGAGACAGGTAACTAAAAGCAGCAGAACTATATAGAATATTTTTTTGTCTGTCTTTGTTCCCAAAATTCAAGGAT
>CAILXE010000355.1 GCA_903838095.1 uncultured Chlorobiaceae bacterium | reverse complement strand
TTTGTTTTGAACGACATCACAACGCTTCGCAATCTGGAAAAAATAAGGCGGGATTTTGTTTCCAGCGTATCACATGAACTGCGCACGCCACTTACCGTCATCAGCGGTTATACGGAAACCCTGCTCGAAGGAGCAATTGATGATCCAAAACATGCGACGCCTTTCCTGAACATTATCCTGCAGGCAAGTCAACAGCTCACGGCTCTCGTCAACGATGTGCTTGACCTCTCGAAAATCGAGTCAGGATATATTGACTACCAGTTTACCGAAGTTGATCTTAACGAGCTGGTGAATAAATCGGTTGACTTTCTGAAGCCCTCACTGGAAAAAAAACAGGTCAGGCTTGATATCAATCTATCCAGGGAACTTCCTATGGTTTATGCCGATGCACGGTATCTTGATATTGTGCTCCGCAATCTTCTCGACAACGCAATCAAATATGTCGATGATCACAATGGCCGGATAAGGATTTCAGCGTTCAGAGTTGATGATTATGTGCGGTTGGAGGTAGAGGATAACGGCATAGGCATAGCCAAAAAAGATCTTGGGCGTATCTTTGAGCGTTTTTACCGGGTAGACAAGGCGCGTTCACGCCAGTACGGGGGTACAGGTCTTGGACTGTCAATTGTGAAACATATCATTCTCGCGCATAAAGGTGATATAGAGGTTCGATCTCGAGTCAATCATGGTTCGGTGTTCAGTCTCCTGTTGAAAGTTATTCCTGAGGTTGTTGACGGAAAGAGTGAGTAATTGGTGAAAATGTTATTTGTCCTGTGGGAGGAAGAACAGTGCAAGAAAAAGTCTTTTGTTACGGAGTGCAGTAGAGGATTCTGAGGAAGAGCTTGAATACAAATGGCAGCGCTTCAGCCAGAAGAGATAATGAGTGAGCGTGTCGCCAGTAAAGAGGTTTCATCTGTGACAGAGAGAACAAAAATCAATATATTCTGAAGCAAAAGGGTGAGGATATTTTATTGTGTATGAGTCTCGGTTTCCTTGTTTCATGACAAACATAAGGGGATAGCTATGAACAACTTCCGGTTTTTCAAAAAGTACACTTTGCTTGCTTTTGTTTTAACTCTTTTCCTGTTTTGCAAGGTATCTGCGATGGTTCCCGAGAGAGCGCCTGAGGCAGGGAAATTGCTTGACATGACCTATGCGTTTGATGAAAACACCATTTACTGGCCGACAGCCGAACCATTTATTCTTGCAAAATTAGACTGGAAAGTTTCTCAGGGTGGCTGGTGGTACGCCTCCAATAATTATGGCGCTTCAGAACATGGAGGCACGCATGTTGATGCTCCGGTCCATTTTGCTGAAAAAGGAAGAACCATTGACCAGATACCGTTGCATGAATGGATAGGGGCTGCCGTCAAAATTGATGTTGCTTCAAAATGTTCGATAAACAGAGATTATCAGTTAACGGTCAATGATATAAAGGAATGGGAAAAAAAGTATGGCAGACTGCCTGATAATGTTTGGGTGCTTATGTACACCGGGATAGATACCAGATATTATCCAGACCGGGAAAAAGTGTTGGGAACGGCGAAAACCGGAAAAGAGGCTTTGCCGGAACTGAGTTTCCCGGGATTTTCAGCAGAGGTGGCTGAATTTCTGGTGAAAGAGAGAAATATCAAAGGGATCGGTTTGGATACGCCAAGTAT
>CAILXE010000354.1 GCA_903838095.1 uncultured Chlorobiaceae bacterium | reverse complement strand
AGTCCCTCCACCTTTCTGGATGATAGCTTGAAATCTTTAATAGAACATTTAGTCTGATTAATCTACAACAGGGATTAGTATTTTACAAACAGCCTGAAGGAACGAAGGTACTTTAAATGATATTTAATTATTTCCCATGACCACCGCACGAGAACTGGCTTTGAATGTTTTGCAGTCACTTGAAACCGGAAAACAGCGATCTGACCAGATTCTGCACCGAACTCTGCAACATTGTGAACTGAACCGAGTTGACCGTGCGCTCTCAACGGGGCTGGTCAATGGAGTTCTGCGCTATCGTCTTCAGATTGACTGTATTATCGAACACTTTTATCACCACAATTTCGAAAAGGCAGCGTCTGTTTTGAAAAACATTCTTCGCCTCGGTGTCTATCAGATTCTCTTCCTGAACAAGGTGCCCGACTGGGCTGCCGTGAACGAATGCGTGAAACTGGCCAGAAAGTACAAGGGAGAACGTCTTTCAAAATTAGTCAACGGAGTTTTGAGAAAAATTACCCCTGAGAGTGTGAAACTTGACGAATGGCTGAAAGATAAAACCATTGAGGCACAGCTCTCAATAAAATACTCACATCCGCAATGGCTGGTTGAACGATGGATGAGCGCTTTCGGAAAAGAAAAAACAGAGTCCATTCTTGGCTATAACAACCAGTTCCCGCTGTTTGGATTCAGAATAAACCGGTTGAAAACGTCGGCAGAGAAGCTGTTTACTGATCCGGCACTTGCGGATGCGCCTGAAAAGTGCAATGTTGAAAATTTCTTTCTTTCAAAAGATTTTAACTCGTTTGAACCGGCTGTGACGGATGGACGTCTGACTGTCCAGAACCCGACACAGGGACTTGCCTGTCTGCTGCTTAATCCAGCTCCCGGGATGACTGTGGTTGACTTGTGCGCTGCTCCTGGAGGCAAGGCAACCTTTATAGGGGAGTTGATGCAAAACCAGGGACTGATTATAGCTGTAGACCGTTATGAACAAAAACTTCTCAAAATAGCTGCTCATGCGGCCGCCCTTGGTGTGACCATTATCACCACTGTTACTGCTGATGCCCGGAGTTTTGTGCCTGAAAAACAACCTGATGCCATCCTGCTTGATGCTCCCTGTTCGGGCACCGGTGTCCTTGGCCGACGCGCAGAATTACGATGGAAACTAAGCCCTGACATGCTTCTGGAACTCCAGGCGCTGCAAGCGGAACTCCTTGATCATGCTGCGGAACTGCTGGAGAAAGGCGGGATTCTCATCTATGCCACCTGTTCAATTGAAGCTGACGAAAATAACAGGCAGATCGACTCATTTCTTCAGAGACATCCTGATTTTATTGCTGACCCACAGGGCGCTCTGCTCACGCTGCCGGGTGATCAGCCGGGATTTGACGGCGGGTTCTGCCAGCGGTTGCTTAAACAGGGATAACAGGGCGATGGAGAGTCTGGATAATCACTTCAAAAGAGTGCTCGAAAGTTTCCTGAACTATATGCTTGTTGAGCGCAACTTTTCGGAAAATACCAGAGATTCGTATAACAACGATCTCAGCCGGTACCTGCTCTTCATGCAGCGCCATTCGCGACCGATTGAGGCGATTACAACCGCGCATATCAATGATTTCATCACTGAACTTTATGCCATCGGCCTTGAGGCAAGTTCAATGGCCCGAAATATTTCCGCTATTCGTTCGTTTCACAAATTCCTTGTGATCGAACGAACACTCGACAACAACCCGGCTGAGAGCCTCCATCAACCAAAACAGGCAAGATACCTTCCGAACGTCCTCACCATTGACGAAACCATGCGACTGCTTGAGGCGCCAATAACTCTCGTACCCCCTGGTAAATATCTGCTGCGAGACAAGGCGATGCTTGAACTCCTCTACGCAACCGGTGTCAGAGTCAGTGAGCTCATATCTATCCAGCAGCAGAGCCTCTATCTTGATGCCGGATTTATAAGAATTTTCGGGAAAGGGTCGAAGGAGAGGCTTGTGCCTGTTGGAAGCTCAGCGATCGAATGGGTTAAGCGGTACCAGACTGAACTTCGTCTCTCTCTTGTTCAGCAGAATTCCGATGATTATCTGTTTCTCAATGCGCGCGGAAAAAAACTGTCGCGCATGGCGCTGTTTACCATGATTCAAAAATATGCAGCCATGGCAGGGATCGAAAAACATATCAGCCCGCACACCTTCCGCCATACTTTTGCCACCCATCTGCTCGAAGGAGGGGCCGATCTTCGCGCAGTCCAGGAGATGCTTGGTCACAGCTCAATTGTCACCACCCAGATCTACACGCATATCGACCGTTCATTTATCAAGGAGGTACATAAAACGTTTCATCCAAGAGGATAGGAACGGCTTATTTGTAACCCATTGTCTCAATAATGAGTCTTTTCTTGTCGT
>CAILXE010000353.1 GCA_903838095.1 uncultured Chlorobiaceae bacterium | reverse complement strand
TATTGCTTGTCTGCCAGCACCGATTCTGGAGAGACCTTGACATCAACTCGATTGGTCCATACCACATTGCCAGTTGCTGCTTCCTGAATCCAGATGCGCATCTGCACCACTGCTTGATCTATTCGGCCGCTGTTTTTGGCCTCACTTCCGGCGAGTGCTCCAACAGCTCCCCACAAAATAGTATTGGCGTCGCTACTTCCCGAAATGCCCAAGATCGAAGTACTACCATCAGAATCCCATGGGCCACCGACATTGTGTCCAATAATTCCACCCCAGGTGCCTCCGGCAATCATGTTGTTCCAGTTGTCATATTGATCAGTACTTGCAAAGCCAAAGGCAAGCTGACTGGTAGTGCCAGAGATAAAGGGTAAAACACCTCTTTTCCATGGGGCCCAGGTATGTTCCTGCCGCGTCTTAAATTCGAGGATACGGCCACGGACGATGTAGTCAGCATGAAATTTTCGGCCAATCTTGGCGACAGTTTGTTCGGTGAGGCCATGGGTGCCTGGGCTGGCGGCGATTTGATTATCTCGTTGGGTTTGTTGTTCTGCGATATAGCCACGGATTTGATTTTTCATGATATCAGACCACTCTCCGCCCAGCTCATTATTGAGGGAGACCGAGTTTTTTTGTTCATAGGCGACCAGACTGATAATAGACTGACCAATCATGTAGGCAAAGACATCTTCCTGGATGGGAAGCCTGAATCCATTGATGACAAGGCGGTCGGTTAAGGATTCGGTGATGGCCATATCACGGCGATGAGCGGCGGCAAGTGTATCTGCATTCGTGTAATCCGCAAAGGGCAGGATGACGATGGTTTTTCCCTTACCAGGGGCATTGGGGCCTGCTGCTTGCGATACCTGGAGGGTTTCCCATGTAGTTTGTCCGCAACCGGTGAGTAGCAGAAGCATTAGACCGACCAGTGCGTAGTGTAACTTCTTCATGATTTTCTCCCTGTAAAAAAAGGTATTGTTCTTTGTTTTTGTTAAGAATTTATGAACCGTAATAAAATGAACGGTTTTTATTACGGTTCTTTATGTCGGTTACTGTCTTTCAGTGTTATGGCTATTTTTTAACAACGGCTTAAATGATACGTGGTTTCAGTAAAATAATCAGTTCGCGTTTGTTTTTTACCTTTTCTTCATAGCCGAACAGATATTTGATTAGCGGGATATCACCAACAACGGGGGCAAAGTTGCCTGTCTCATCGTTCATGTCACTGATAAGTCCGCCAATGACGAGCATTTCCCCATCTTTTACCCGTACGGTAGTACTCATTTCCCGGACATTGACAACGGGCAGACCCATCTTAATAGCTGTTGATCCTTCTCCTGCAACAATTACAGCTTTTTCTGACCCTTCTAACAGTTCTGAGGTAACTGGTACCAAGTCCATGATGATCTCGTTATTATCAAGAACGGTTGCGGTAAGGCCAAGGCCAACACCAGAAAGAATACTGCCCGGCTCTGCACTATAGGTCCTGGTCACATCAGCCCCTGTTCCCGTGACGTTAGACGTTACCTTCTTAACATAAGTGATGTTGCGGCCAACAGAAATCATGGATGGTTGGCCATTGAGGACGCTAATTTTGGGATTAGAAAGAACCTTTGTGTTCCCTTGAGTCTTGAGGGCGTTCAGAAAGACGTCGAAATTAGCCGTATTGATTCTGACGTTGGATACCAAGCGGGTTGGGTCGTAGGTCGATCCATGATTGATGCCGTCATTCCATTTACCGTCGGTGTCATTGGAAAAAACATACGGAAAGACCTGACCAACTTGCGTAACACCATTGCCAACAGTCTGAGCACCAAATTGCACCGCGCCACTGATATCAAAATTTTTCAGGACGGAATTCCAGTTAATCCCTATTGAGGAGCTATCAACTAATTGAACTTCAATGATCTTGGCCTCAATAGAGACCTGTTTATAGATTTCCTTCCGTAGAGAAGTGAAATAAGCCTCAACTTTTTCGAGTATGGGACGTGGGGCGGTCACTGTGATCAAACCAACTGGTTTGTCGATCAAGAAGTAGTTCTCAAGTCCACCTGTCACTGCTTTTGTTACTTCTTTTGTTATTTCTTTTTTGCCTTCATTTTTGCCATTAGCTGGAGTATCAGTCGTTGCACCGTCAGTCTGCAACGTAGATATTTTTACAGTACGTTCGATTTTAAGAATACTATCCATATGCGATTCGATATTTTTCCAAATATCGAATTCGTTTTTTTCACTTGAAAGCTTGATCGTCCCTTCGACATTCTTCGCTATGTCTTCACCTCCACCACCAAGGACATTACCCCCAGTACCTGTGCTGAATTCTTGCTTTTTAAAAGGCATGGCAATGTGAAATTGTTTGGTCTCTCGGTATTTGATGACAAGGGTACTTCCATTGATCTCATAGAAATAATCGACTTGGCGCAGGAGATTTTCAATGGCCTTATAAAAGTCATCATTGGCTTGAATGTCCACGTCAACTAAGGCATCTTGATTGACATCGCTGGCCCAGGAGATATTTAATTTTTTCTGGCTGGCCAAGGGCTTCATGATTTCCCTGAGAACTACTTTTTTGGCGGAACTGATCTTGGCACCAACCTTGAGCACTGCATCATCCGTTTTATTATCCAGTGCGTCCTTGTTGGCTGGATCAACCAGATACGATGGCTTCTGGTATTGAACGGGCAGGGATGGAGGCGTCACATCTTGAGTAGCAGGTTTTGCTGCCTCTGCTATCGGTTTTTCTACTTCTGTGGTCAATGGACTACAGGAAAAAAGAACAAGGGAAAGAATAAAGAGGGCGAGTGCTGGCGCCATTTGTGATCTAAATTTCATGGAAAACCTCTTGGCCATTAAAGAATAAGCGAAACGTGTCATGTTTGTGTAAATCTGCGTGTAATGAAAAAATGAACCTCTTACGAAAATCCATTATTGAGACTGTTGTAGAAGTACTTGATCCGGCTGTTGACTTCTTGTTGTGTTGCAACAAATCTGGTTGTTGATGTTTTATGGGTCGGTCGAGGGATATTGTCGGGCTAAATCCCGACAATATCCCTCGACCAGTATTTAGGTCGGGTTTCAACCAAACAACAGCTCCTTAGATAGCCGGGGGGGGATTCCCGCTCAACCGACTTTGTATATATTGTTTCAGGCCAGGGACCAGTTGATAACCAGAGGCCAAAAGAGCGCGATACTGGTCGGAGGCCTTTTCTTTCTGGCCCATTTTGTCATAGATTCGTGCCTTGGCAACCATTGTTTCTACAGACTCACCATACAGCGCAGTGTATCTGGCAATAAGTTTCAAGGCGGCATCTGGTTGTCCATTCTGCTCACTGAAGGATGCGTAGCTGATCAGGGCTTCTTTCATGGGTGTGGGATCGCTGATACTCTGGGCAAAATAGTCTGTGGCCTCGGCAGTCTGGTTCATGTTTGCCAGGCCAATGGCCGCATAGAGGGCTGCCTGACTATTCTTTGGCTCTATCTTCAGACTCTCTTTGGCAAAATAGACGGCTTTGGCATTGATCCCCAGACTTGCCAGATAAAGGCTTGCCAATCGGTTTGCCAGTTTGGCATTTTTCTGATCGAGTTTAAAGGCCTGCTCATAGATGGTGCTGGCCTTCTCCATGTTATCAGCCTTTTCTTCAATCCTGGCCTTGCGGATGAGTTCCTTGGACTGAATCATCTCTTCTGATTGGGCTGCAGACTGTTCAATGACCAAGGCGTCCTGTTCCTGCTTAATCTCAAGGTCTGCTTTGACAGAGAGATTGTCCTGGGCGCGTTCCGGCCAGACAAATGCTTTATCTGCCGGATAGATAACAATAGTATTAAAGCGCTCTTCTTTGCGCAGGTCTTTGAGGTTGAGAATGATATCGAGAGCAAAATCCCAAGGGACATCATTAAGTTTCAGGGTGAGAGTTCCTTTCACTGCTTCATCGACGATGACGTTTTGACCGCTAATATCATTGAACAGTCGGAAGACATTGTGCAGATCTATCTTGTAAAAATCAACACTGATCCGTTTGGCATTTTTGTATCCGCCAAAGTTAAAAGAGTTTTCTGGAGATCCCGTTGATTTATCAGTATCGCTTTGTGCCTTAGCCTTCCCTTTGCTCATGGCTGTTGTCGAAGAATCAATGAGATTTTCCAGAGTTACATCTTTAGGAGCACTCTTGGGTGTTTTTGCACCTTTTGCAACAGGGGACTGGAGAGTGTTGTTAATCTGATTCTTCGATGTTGCTGTTGCCTGCGTTTCTTGTTTTGCTTCTTTAATGATTATCAACAGTCCTTTTGGATCAGTTGTCACCGTATAATCAAAAAGTTTTGGCAGACCAGAATCAAAGAATAGGCGGATCCCTGTTCCCTTGGGCGCAACCCTGATCTTGCTCAGGGCGGTGCCGACTTCCGTCTCTCGTGCAAGCTTTGAGCCATCCACTCCCGTTATGTCGATATACATCATGTCGGGCAGGCCTTTTTTGTCGACAACGATATTGTGGCGGAAGTTTTTGAGCGGGATATCGGCCAGAATAAGGATTTCAGATTGTTCTGCTCCTTTTTTGATGGTCATATCTTGCAACATGATTGGGGCCGTTTCTTTTGGAGTAGGTGCGGCAGTGACAACTGCTTCTTTGGGTGTTGTTGGAGCAGTATCTACTTTCGGGTGGATTAGGATTGACAGATTGTTTTTGTCGCGATCCACTAAGTAAGTATGACTTTCGTTGATGGTGATTTCAAAACGGGTGATACTGGGGTCATCAGCAAGCGGTTTGGTGGCAAGCTTTGCGTAGCTGTTGTCAGGGATGATTTTTGCAGGATTAATTTTTTTGTCAAGGCTGGCATGGGCGATATCCAGAATAAGCCGTTGGGGATTAGGGAGTTCAAACGTATTATAATCAGGAAAACTATTGCCAATAATCTCGATACTCAAGGCATTCCCCTGCAGGTTTGACTTGATATCCTGGATGAGATAGGGGTTGTTCGCCGTGTTCGGGGTGTTTTCAGCAAAAGCTGATCCGAAGTTCAACACGAGCAAAAGGCAAATGGTGAGAAAAATGGTCGGTTGGAATATGGAGAGTCTCTGGTACATTATTTACTCTTCTCCCTTTTTCTTTAATAGCATAACGATATTGTTGGTTAATTGCTTTCCAGCTCGTGTTAAAGATGTTTCTTCGATGTCTACTTGATTAGGGCCAATAGTTGTCACTTTTCCTTTTCTTCCAATTTTCATACCAGGTCGAATGGCATACCCCTGGCCGGCGGCATCTTCAACCATAGCTAATTCTGTATTGTTTTCAAAAACGATGGCTACCAGTTTTAACTGACCTGGTTCAAACAGTTGCATTCCGGTAAGGCTATCCTCGCTATCGACAACTTCGTCCATATTAATAGAGCTTGCTGCTTTTTCGGTGATGAAGGGAGAAAAGGGATCTGGTCTTCCTCCAAGTTGATACGAAAAAACAGCCGAAAGATCACCGGTTGTTGATGGTAGCTCCAGTTCGCTGACCGGATTCGCCCCCGTAGCTCTTCCATGGGGATCAGGGGCTGCCTGGATAGATAGGGGCACTGTTGCAATCAGCAAGAAGCTGAGAATGAATGGCAAATGCCTGTTATTTCGTTGTGTTTTCATTAGAGGATATGTTTGATTTTATTGCTTCTTTGCGGCTTGAGGTTGTGCGAGCTGTTTATTGGTGAACTGGTAGGTAATTAGCGTACAATCGGAATCCAGAAGCATCTCGCCCTCGTTTTTTTTTGGTGCACTCATTTTAACATTAGAGACACTGACAATACGGGCAAGCTTGCTTACATGGTCAAGAAAACTTCCCATGTTGTGATAAGGTCCACTTACCTTGATACTGATTGGTATCTCTGAATAAAAATCTTTCGGTATCGCCGCAAGAGGTTTGAAGGTAAGAAATTCAAGACCAGCACTCTGTCCTTCTGCTGAAATATCAGTCAAGAGGCGGGGAATCTCTTTTTCTTTTGGAAACAAGATGGCAGTTTCATTAAATTTTTCCTCGATGGTTACCATCTCTGCCTTGTGTTTATTGAGCGTTGCGGCGGTGTCTTTCGCTTTTTGCAGCTCTTGCGTCGCAGTGTTTTTTTGTTGGGTCAGTGTCTCAATTTCTTTGTTTTTAGGGAGATAGAAAACAAAGAAAAAAAGAATGAGTGGCAAAATCAACAGTGCTGCTGCTCCTGCAAATTTGTAATTCTTTTGCAGCGGGAGGTATTTTGTGTCTATAAAAGTCGTAAATGGCTGGTTATTCTTTTTCATACAGGTAGGTTATTTTTTTTGTTGATTTGCATTGTCAGTTTTTTCTGTTGGTGAGCCAACAGTACATTGGATTGAAAATGCCTTTAGATCCTGGCCTGCTACTTTGGTAAGTGAAGAATCGGATAGATTGACATCGCTGATAAAGGGAGATGCATCCAAGGTGTCCATGAATTCGGCGATCGTCTTATTGTCCAAGGCTGTGCCTGTGAGTGACAGAGAGGACCCTTGCTGGTCAAGAGCTGTGAGCCACATTCTAGTGCTGTCCAGTTTTCTGGAGACTTCGTCAAGGACATGAACAGTGAGTGAAGATTCTTTCTTTAATTTTTTTATGATGCCGATTTTGTTTTCCAGCTCTTTCTTGTCTGCTTCCAGTTTTTTGATTTCAGTCAGGATTTTGTCATAGGTTTGTTTTTCCTGATTTAGTTTGGTTGTCTCTGCTTGGATAGCGGTGGCCTTGTTGGCTTGAAGTATGGTCATGCCACCCAAAATAACCAGAAGAAGTACAAAAATTGCGACAAAGCCAAAAACTTCGTTACGGGCCCTGGAATGTTGTTGGAGCTGCCGGATAGGGAGCAGGTTGATTTTAAGCATGTTGATAACCTATAAATCTGATGTGCGGATGGCAAGGCCAGTCGCAATGGCCATTTCCGGACCAATAGTGTTCAGGTATTCTGAGTCGATCTGCTTGGGATTGGTGTGCATCTTGGCAAAAGGATTGAAGATTTCAACGGGTACATTCGTTTCTCTTTGCAGGAATTCAGCAAGTCCTGCCACCTTGGAGCCACCGCCGCTTAATACCAGCTTATCAAGCTGTTTGTTTACGCGATTAGAATGATACAGGTCAATGGCTTTTTTAATTTCTAAAACCCATTGGGTACAGGTGGAAGTAAAGATCTTGGCAATCTGTTCCTGCTTTTCTTGAGCTGGGGTTTGCCCAATTTTGAGCGCTTCTGCCTCCTCCATAGCGATATCAAAGGTGTCCGCAATTTGTTCGGTTAATTGCCGACTACCCAATGGGATGTCTTTTGCTACTACAGACATCCCATTGGTAATAATGTTGATATTCATCTTAGTAGCGCCAATATCGACAAGGGCTACATTTTCTTTCTGTGGATAATTGGATTCGTAGATATTTTCCAGGGCAAAGCCATCCACGTCAACTACTACCGGTTGTAGCCCGATCCCTTGGAGCATGTTAAGATAGTCGTTAACAATTTCCTTTTTGGCGGCAACGAGCATGACTTCTGTTTGGCTTGAACCTTCGGTGTTGGTTTTGAGGTCTTGAAAATCGAGATAGACATCGTCAATGTCAAAGGGAATATATTGTTCTGCCTCAGCAGTAATATACGCTTCAAGTTGTTTTTCTTCCATGACCGTAAGATGGATTTTTTTTACAATGACCGAATAACCGGATATGGAAATAGCAACTTTTTTATGTTTTATTTTCATATTTGCTAGGAGTTCGGTAATGGCTTTTCCCACAGCCTCAGGATTATGGAGGGTGCCGTCATCCACAGCCCCTTCGGGAAGAATGATACTGCCGAGATTCACAACTGAATAGATGTGGTTTGTTTGTTTCAATTCACAGGCCTTAACGGAATGTGAGCCGATATCTAAACCGACAACCAATTTTTTTGTAGAGAGAAAAGGCAGTTTCATAATTGCTTGATCG
>CAILXE010000352.1 GCA_903838095.1 uncultured Chlorobiaceae bacterium | reverse complement strand
TGGGGCTGGGAGGTTCCTGCATACGTCTGGTCGAAGGCGGTCGCCTCAGGACTGTTTCTTCTGATGTTTGTTTTGCAGACCTTGTTGATGCACCCTTTGTCAGATGCGCTGCAATGGGCTGTATGGGCGACGTCTCTTCTTTTTCTCGCGCTTACGGGTGGATTTCTTGTCAAGGATCTTGATCGTCCCGAGCGTTTTTCTTCGGTGATGCTCCGTCCGCAATTTGGCTCCTGGCTGGTAAAGGGCGGCTTGACTATTGCCGGATTTGGCGCGTTTCTTGCGTTGTGGGGAGTTGGAAAATATCTGCAATTGCCTCTTCTCGAAACCATATCGCTCTGGTGCGGCGCCTTTTTTGCTCTGTTGACGGCCATCTATACGGCATTTCTCTTTGGCTCTGCCAAGGGCAGAGATTTCTGGCAAAGCCCCATGCTTCTGTTGCACATGTTCCTGAACTCGTTGCTTGCCGGCGGTTCTGCGATGCTTGTTCTCGGAGTGCTGACCTCCAGCGCCTCTGATCTTTCTGAAACGCTCCGTCCGGCTCTTGCAGGCGGGTTTGTGCTCCATATTCTGGTCATGCTTTCTGAGCTTTTTGGCAAGCATCCGTCAAGGTCTGCGGAACGTGCAGCGGAGGTTATCCTTCATGGGCCACTGAAAAAAACCTTCTGGATTGGCAGTTTTATGCTGGGCAATGTCCTGCCTCTTTTGTTGTGTCTTGCGGTCTCCTCTCCTGTTATGCTTGCCGTAGCCGCCATTTTTGGACTTTGTGGTGTGTTCTACACAGAAAAAGTCTGGATTCATGCACCGCAAACCGTTCCGTTAAGTTAAACAAGTGCTGGAGAAATTATGAGTTATACCCATAAACCAACGGTTATTGAAACGATAGCAGAGAAGCTGCATCTCATTCCTGATCTTCATAAGGAAGGGGATGCTGCGGCAGTGAACAGTGCGGCAGTCGATGGCTGTCAGGTAAACTGTCCACCACCCGATCAATGGGACAATTGGGTGGAATACGATTCCAAAAGCTGGCCTGAACGCAAGGCGAAAGAGTATATGCTGATTCCAACAGCCTGTTTCAACTGTGAAGCGGGTTGTGGCCTTCTGGCTTATGTAGATAAAGAGACAATGACAATGCGCAAGCTGGTCGGTAATCCTTACCATCCGGCAAGTCGTGGAAGAAACTGTGCCAAAGGGCCTGCTACCCTCAACCAGATTGAGGATACTGACAGGGTGCTCTATCCAATGAAGCGTGCGGGGAAACGAGGCGGAGGCAAATGGGATCGGGTGAGCTGGGATAGTGTGCTGGACGACATTGCGGGCAGAATGCGCAAGGCCATACAGGAAGGTCGCAATAATGAAATATCCTACCATGTCGGTCGCCCGGGCCATGAAGGCTTCATGGAGTGGGTACTGAGAGCATGGAATGTTGATGGTCATAACAGCCACACCAACGTCTGTTCATCGGGCGCCAGGTTTGGTTATGCTATCTGGGAAGGGTTTGACCGCCCCTCTCCTGATTATACCAATGCAAAGTTTATGCTTTTGGTCAGTGCCCACCTTGAGTCGGGTCACTATTTCAACCCTCATGCCCAGCGCATTGTTGAGGCAAAAACAAAGGGCGCCAAACTTGCGGTGCTTGATCCCCGTCTTTCCAACACGGCCAGCATGTCTGACTACTGGATGCCGAGTTTTCCCGGCAGTGAGCCTGCGGTGCTGCTTGCCATGGCAAAGGTGATTCTTGATGAAGGCCTCTACAACCGGAACTATCTTGAGAACTGGGTGAACTGGAAAGAGTACTTGCAGCAGGATTACCCTGGAACGCCGGTGACGTTTGAGCATTTCATTGAGGCTCTGAAAAACGAGTATCGTTCATACACTCCGGAGTATGCTGAACAGGAGAGTGGCGTCAAGGCGGAAATGATTGTTGAGGTTGCCCGCAAAATAGGTGCGGCGGGCACGCAGTTTGCCACGCATGTATGGC